>JALFIX010000024.1 GCA_022775105.1 Prevotella sp.
GAGCGTGATACCCCTGCCCTCTTTCAGGCCTTTGTATGCCTTGGAGGTGCGCCCGCCGAAGATCTGCATTGAGTTGGCGAGGAAGCGTCCCGACTGGTCGAGATTGGCATTGATGAGTCCGTTGCCTGCTCCCAAGAGGAAGATCAGCATGAATATTCCCCATGCCACGGCGAAGCCTGTGAGTGACGTGCGGAGCTTGTTGCGCTTGGCAGTGCTCCAGATTTCTTTGAAGAGTTCTATCATATTGTATCTTTTATATTTGGGGGAGTTAAAGGAGTTAAGTGGAGTCAAAGGGAGTTAAAGACAATAGCTTTTCTGTTTCTACAAGTTTACACAAGTGAGTTTTGGGGAGAATAAACATTCGTCTTTAACTCCTTTAAACTCCTTGGACTCCTTTAACTCCTTTTACTTGAATCCTCTATTGGCATGATGGTCGAAGTTTTCCTCTATTTCTCCGATGAGTCCGTCCTTGATATGCACAATCTTGTTGGTCTCATTGGCAACTCCGCCCTCGTGGGTCACTACCACTATGGTGATGCCCTCTTCCTGGTTGAGCTTTTTCAGAAGTTGGATTACCTCCACACTGGTCTTCGAGTCGAGAGCTCCCGTAGGTTCGTCGGCGAGGATTATCTGCGGACGGGTGATGAGAGCGCGGGCTATAGCCACACGCTGCTTCTGACCTCCCGACATCTCGTTGGGATAGTGGTTTGCCCACTGCTGAAGTCCAAGCCGGTCGAGATATTCCATTGCCATCTGATGACGCTTGCGGCGGCTCACCCCCTGATAGAACAGCGGCAGTTCCACATTCTCCACTGCCGTCTTGAATGGGATGAGGTTGAACGACTGGAAGATGAAACCAATCATCTTGTTGCGATACTCGGCGGCACGCGTCTCGCTGAGGTTCTTGATCAGCACGTCGTTGAGCAGATACTTACCGGTGTCATAGTTGTCGAGAATACCCAATATATTTAATAAGGTGGATTTTCCCGAACCCGACGCACCCATAATGGACACGAACTCGCCCTTCTCGATGTCGAGGTTGATGCCCTTGAGCACATGCAGCGGTTGTGCGCCCTGATATGTCTTGTTGACATCCTTGAGATGTAATAAACTCATAACTTCTTTCTTTTAAAAATTACTTAATCTACTGTCACCGGTGGGTTTCATCGATGCTTTTGTCACGTTAGACGCACTAAACTACGAAAAAGCTGCAAATAGCTCCTATAATTAATGTTAAAATTACGACTGCTGTTGCCATACCTTCTGAATATCCTCTATTGTTATGTCCAATAATTGCATCTGGCGGAAGAGTTCGGGCAGTCTTTGCTTCATGAACTCCTGTTTCCTCGCCTTCTTGATTTCCTTCTTTGCCCCGGCAGTGACGAAGTAGCCCAATCCGCGCTTGTTGTATATGATACCGTCGCGCGCCAACTGGTCGTATGCCTTCACTGCCGTATTGGTGTTCACCTGCAGCATCACGGCATACTCCCTGACGCTGGGTATTCGGTCGTCGTCCTTGTATGTTCCCGCAAGGATCTCATCGCAGAGGCGGTCAGCCATCTGTATGTATATCGCCTTGTCATTAGTGAAATTCATTGTCTCTACCTTATTTTTATTAATAAATGTTCAACCACTTGTTGTTGATTACTTGCATACGGCTGAATATCTTGTAACTTCCCCAATAGAGTGCGGCGTTCACCACCCACATCAGGATTAAGATTATCCAGAAATACACCTTCCAGTTGTCCTCGTTGATATTACCGAATATCAGTGTTGCGAAGTCATACACATTGGTGTTGATGAAGATGAGGAGGAACCACAATACGAATGCCGTACAGAAGGTGAAGAGCCATGCCTGACGGCGATAGATGGTGCCGCAGAATGTACAAAAGGCATTGGTGGCGACGAATATAGTGATAACCATAGCCTCAACATACCAACCCAAGATTCTCATATCGCCAAACCTAAATGTACTCGGGTCTTCACTCGTGAATATGTCATCATACATCTTTGCAATCACCGAACCACCCACTCCATCGAGCATTATCTTGGTGAAGATAAATTGCATCAAGTCGGCAAACACCAATGCCACAGCCACGCAAACCATATAACCTATTGACACATGGAGGTATCGAGCAAGGAATTTCTCCAAGTTGGTTGCCGGCATCATCAGATAAGCAATGCGCTGCTGTTTGGTCTGCATGTTATTGAAGATAAACGATGCTCCGATGGTCAACGACATGAATATTGTAAACATAGCCATACCGCTCATCTGGTCCAACTGGAAAAGGAAGCTCGCCTCACGATCTCCAAGGGGATAAGAATTGATTCCTTGCATCTTCATATTGAGTATTGGTATGCAGAAGAGGAACGTAAGGGCTATTGCCAGTCCTATGGTACAACGGATATAATCCTTTTTCTCTGTCAAGGTCTCCCACTTCATCAGGAGGCCGAATCTATGTAAGTCAAATGCTTTTTTCATTGTAGTATGTATTTTATTTATTTATATAATTAAACAGCAGTTCGAGATTGATGGGAGTCTCTGCGTCGCCTTCCTCGCGCTTGGCTATGACAGCATTGCCCTGGAGCGACGGCTCGGCATAGAGCACAGTGTCGTCCATGTCCTGCGGAAGGCGGTATTCAAACTTATACTTCTCGCAAATATCTGCAGTAGAGGCGTTGAGCAGAATCTCACTCTGGTTGATCATGAGCACATGGTCGAGCAGAGCCTCCACATCGTGCACCTGGTGGGTGGAGATAATCACACATCTTTCCTCGGTCATAGTGTTTGCCACCACGCGTCGGAACTGTGCCTTCGAGGGGATATCGAGTCCGTTGGTGGGTTCGTCCATCAAGAGATAGCGGGTGTTGGTGGCGAGAGCAAAACTCATGAACACCTTCTTCTTCTGTCCCATCGATAGTTCGTTGAGTTTATGGAACAGCGGCAACTCGAAGTCCTTCAAACAGCTCTCCAATACCTCGCGTGAGAAGTTGGGATAGAACACCTCGTTAATCTTTACGTAAGTGTCGAGAGTCACCGCAGGCATCTCAAACTCCTCGGGCACGATGAAGATGTCATTGAGGATATTTGGATTGCGCTCTCCCGCTCCCACACCGTCAACGAGTATTTCACCTTTCTTTGTGCGGAGCAATCCGCTGATGAGATATAGGAGTGTCGATTTGCCTGTTCCGTTCTTTCCGAGAAGGCCACAGATGTTGTTGCCTTCGAGTTCCAGACTGAAGTCTGAGAAGACGTTCTTCTTAGCGCCTGGATAACCAAATGTGATGTTCTTTACTTGTATCATTGTCGTTCTTTTTAATGTTATGTTTACCTCTGTTATAGTGTACTACTTTAATAGTACGCTGCAAAGGTAAAACATTTCCCTGATATGACAATGACTTTTCGAGTGTTTAACATTAGTTTAACACTTCCACATTATATATTAATCACTCAACTTTCGAAAGTGGTAATTCCCAATGTATAAGGGTTTTATTTAAACCACAGAGATAAAGAGAAAAAGAGTTTTTTGGCATTCAATCTCTTTCATAATATAAAACTCTTAATCTCTTAAACTCTGTGGTTCAAAATCCACTTCCGAAACTTGAGTATAATATTAAACACAAAGACACAAAGTTTCCAATCCGCAAGGCTTTGTGGCGACTTTTAAGTCGCTTGTCACCTTTGTATCAAAAAAAATCTTTGTCCCTTTGTGTCTTTGTGTTTCAAATCCACACACAAAATATTCTCATTCAGGTATAAAGATTGTACATAAGCTATAAAAATGTTGCCCGCAAGCTATCTGTATAACTACAAAAAAACAACCTTATAGTTGGCTTTCAAAACTGCCCCAACTATAAGGTTGCATTTTGTCAACTAAAATGTATAATTTAGCAAACTACATCGCTATATTTTACGAGAATGCCACCACAAGTCCTGCCATCACGATGCTTACCATCGACATCAGTTTGATGAGGATGTTGAGCGACGGACCGCTTGTGTCCTTAAACGGGTCGCCCACAGTATCACCTACTATAGTGGCCTTATGACACTCCGATCCCTTGCCGCCGAAGTTACCTTCCTCAACCATCTTCTTGGCATTGTCCCATGCACCACCCGCATTTGCCATAAACACGGCAAGAGTGAATCCGGCTGTCAGACCGCCGACAAGCAATCCCATCACGCCTGCCACACCAAGCAGCAAACCGACTACAATGGGAATGGCGATGGCAAGAAGACTCGGGAATATCATCTCCTTCTGGGCCGAACGAGTGCTTATCTCCACACAACGCCCATAGTCGGGAGTGCCCTTGCCCTCAAGTATGCCCTTGATCTCGCGGAACTGCCGGCGCACTTCCTCCACCATCGTCTGGGCGGCACGACCCACGGCTCCCATAGTGAGACCGCAGAATAGGAATGCCGCCATACCGCCGATAAAGGCTCCCACAAGCACCTTGGGATTCATCAGGTTGACCTGGAAATAATTCATATAGTCGAGCATGTTGGCTGAGGCAGGATTAAAGACGTTTCCTGCGGCATCAACAAACGACTGGCCTTCCTCAACGGCACGCACCATGGCTATCTTTATCTCCTCGACGTATGAGGCAAGCAGGGCGAGAGCCGTCAATGCGGCACTACCTATGGCAAAGCCCTTGCCAGTGGCGGCAGTGGTATTGCCAAGTGCGTCAAGGGCATCGGTGCGATGGCGCACTTCCTCACCCAATTCGCTCATCTCGGCATTGCCGCCGGCATTGTCGGCAATAGGACCGTAGGCGTCAGTGGCAAGTGTGATGCCAAGCGTTGAGAGCATTCCCACTGCGGCGATACCAATACCATAGAGTCCCATGGATATGCTTGACGCACTCATCGAGAGGTCAAAACCATTGGCGAAGAGATAACTAAGCATAATTGCCACAGAGATGGTGACCACGGGAATCATAGTGGAGATCATACCAGTGCCGATACCCTGTATAATGACAGTGGCGGGCCCGGTCTTCGACGCTTCAGAGATTTTCTGCGTGGGCTTGTAGCTATGGCTCGTGTAATATTCCGTGGCCTGTCCGATGACCACTCCAGCCACAAGTCCGCTTACCACCGAGAACGATACTCCAAGCCAGTTTTCAATCTGCAGGAGATATAATATGACAAATGTGGCAACTGCGATAAGACCTGCGGATACGTTGGTGCCAAGACCAAGCGAGCGGAGCAGGTCGCGCATTGTGGCGTCTTCCTTGGTGCGCACGGTGAAGATGCCTATCAGCGAAAGGAAAATGCCGACGGAAGCGATAATCATAGGTGCCACAACTGCCTTCATCTGCATGTCGATGTTCATGGCGAAAGCCGTGGCTCCAAGGGCAGCGGTCGAGAGAATACTTCCGCAATAACTCTCATACAGGTCGGCTCCCATACCGGCAACATCGCCCACATTGTCGCCCACATTGTCGGCGATTGTTGCAGGATTGCGCGGGTCGTCCTCGGGAATGTTAGCCTCAACCTTTCCCACAAGGTCGGCTCCCACGTCAGCAGCCTTGGTATATATACCACCACCCACACGGGCGAAGAGGGCCTGGGTGGACGCTCCCATACCGAATGTGAGCATAGTGGTGGTGATGGTTATGAGAGCCATACTCGAACCATGATAGAAATAACTCAGCACAAGAAACCAGATGGCGATGTCGAGAAGTCCGAGACCCACCACAACGAGACCCATCACGGCACCCGAACGGAATGCCACCTTCAGTCCGCTGTTAAGGCTCTTGCGTGCTGCATTGGCAGTGCGGGCGGAAGCGTAAGTGGCAGTCTTCATGCCAAAGAAGCCTGCCAATCCCGAGAAGAATCCTCCCGTGAGGAATGCAAACGGCACCCATGGATTCTGCACCTTCAGCACGTATGCCATAAAGGCAAATACCACTGCGAGCACGATGAAAACTATGGTCACCACCTTATACTGCTGGCGCAGATAAGCCATGGCGCCCTTTCTCACAAACTCCGCAATCTCAATCATTCGCGGAGTACCCTCGTCTTCCTTCCTCATCTGACGGAAGAAGTGGCCTGCCATTGCCAAAGCCACAACTGAGGCTATTGGCACAAGCCAAAACACAATTGGAATGTTCATAGGTCAATATAGTTAAAAAATTCATACTTAGGCCGCTAAGACCCGTTATCGCTGCAAAAATACACAGTATTTTCCAAATATCCAAATATTTTGCCCATTAATATGTCATCAATCTGTATTTTGGGCAATAACTATATCCAAATAATCAATTCGGGAATAAAAATAAAACTTTTCAAGATTTTATTTTGTATTCCGCAAAATTTGCACTACCTTTGCGCCCGATATAGGCGAACTTGAATAAAGGTCAAATTTAAAGCACTATCATTATGACACATATAACATCCGACGGCAACAGGAAAAACAGCCTGCCAAAGTCTCTTGCACGGTTCGACCTGCACCAGCAGCGATATTACAAGAAACTGCAATCGCAGCCTCTGTTCAATATGGTCAGCCCCGTGATTGAAGAATACATACGCAAGATTGTGGATAAGGGGGCATTCTGTTTGCGGGTGCAACCCGACGTATTGGAGAATCTGCTCAAGGACGGCAGACTGCGCAACAAGATGGAACTCTCTGACGATGTGTATAAGGGACAAAACAAGGACACGCGTAAGAAAGTGACCCAAATATTGTTTGGCCAAGACCCTGAGACACTTCACCCGTCGGAGTTTCACAAGTACGGCTACCTCACATGCACCGACATGCGCAGGGAGATGCTATTCAACTATGGCCTCGTATTCCAATATGGCAACGTGGTGATTACATTGCGAAAGGAACGCATGATTCACCGCACAACGCTCTGTTTCGGAGACTCGCTCAACTTCGGGGCTTGTGCGCATCTCATACCCACGCGCACCGACAAGATTAAGGCGACTTGTATTCCGGGACCAAAGCATGCCGAAAGCCGTCTTTTCAACATGGAAGGCATTGGTTTATACATGTTTATAGCCAATAAGATTCTCAGCAATGCCCTTACGGTTGACAATTTCGTGGAAATAGAGGAGATCACCAAGGACGCCCCTCCCGTGTTTCAGTTCATCGAGCTTCACTACCACGGGCGCATTGACTTGGCGAAGGACATAGAGCGGATAGACGCATCGGTGGAAAGAGACGGCGACCTGGAGAAATTAGAAAGGGCGAAGCCGCAGTTTGAAGCTTTGGGAATACCATTCAAAATCTGGAAAGACGAGGATTTTCATTTATGGACTTAATATGAACAACAATATAGAGAAACACCCGTTTGAGCCGTTTGTCCCCGAGGGAGCAAAAGTGCTGATGTTAGGCACGTTCCCACCCGCGCCCCATCGCTGGTGCATGCCTTTCTATTACCCCAACTTCCAGAATGACATGTGGCGCATAATGGGCATCATCTTCTTCGACGACAAGGAGCACTTTATCGTCAAGGGAGAAAAGCAGTTTGACCAACCGGGGATTGAGGCGTTCCTCAGGGAGAAAGGCATAGCCATGTATGACACTGCCACAAGAATTGTGCGCACCAAGAATACCGCCTCGGACAAAGACCTCGACATCATCGAGGAAACCGACGTGGAGGCAATGCTCGACCGTATGCCCCAATGCAATACCATAATCACCGCGGGACAACTCGCCACCACCACCCTATGCCGCCGCTTCAACGTGAAGGAACCAAAGGTGGGCGATTACGCCGAGGTGGAATACAAGAGCCGAAAAATCCGCATCTACCGCATGCCAAGCAGTTCGCGGGCATATCCCATGAAACCCGAGCGCAAGGCAGAGCAATATGCCAAGGCTCTCGCATCACTACAAATAGAATATAAGTAAACATTTCCAACAATATGTCTCATTGTTACACCGTAATACCTCCGTTGCTACAAGCATCATCCTCCTTAACTTTTATTATAAAAAAGCGAAGGATGAACGGAGGATGAACGGAGGATGAACGAAGGATGAACGAAGGTGCATTGGAGGATGAAGGGCGTTTTTAGCTCAAAAATAGGAGAAAACGACGAGATTTGAATACAATATTTAACAATAGAAGACAATATATGACATATTGTTAAAGCATTTTAAGATTCACCTGTTATTGTACGAGCTCTGCTCCATTATTTGTGGAAACACTGCATTTTTGCATCTATCCATCTAAGTATCAACATATTAAGCAACCACATCACTACACAAACACTACATAAACACTGCACTAACACTACATAGAGTTTATCGCAGATAATTATTTACAATCATTCAGACTTCCCGATGTAATCTATATGTAGTGTTTATGTAGTGTCAGTGTAGTGTTGAAAAGATTTATATCATTGCAATTCAAAGATTTATATAATAAAATGCAGTGTTTTGCAAAAAAAGAGAGCATAGTGTTAATACTGCCATATCAGGAATCCCGTATTTCAGAGATTATATCATTGACAATGTCACTAAACCACATCACAAGTCAATGCCGTAGCCCAAGGTGAACATCAGCGTGGAGTTGCGCGCATTGTCTGTCATGTTCTTATAAACATGCGTTAATCCGAGATTATACCGGATGTCAAAAGCAATGTTGTGATATTCATAGGAGAGACCTATGGGAATGGAACAGTTGACCTTGTTGAGGATTGCATCATATTTGTTTGATACACGGAATTCCGGTTGAACGCCAATCTTCGCTGAAATGCCGTACTTGGTGGTTGCCACCAACATAAGCGGCACATTGATATTGTTGGCACTAATCTCCAAGTCGTCTAAACCATCTATTTCCCCGAACGACGTTCCCTGTTGGCTAAACATCACTCCACCACTAATCGCCAACGGGAAACTCATCTGGTATTGCATCTCCGCACCAATCACAAAACCGCTCTTGAACTTGGATTTGACATAATCAAATGACTCTCTGTATATCTTATCACCTGAGAACTTGGAAAGGTTCAGCCCCACACGTGGGTACAACGTCAGTGTACCAGGCTCCTTTTGTGCAAATATATTACAGCACAACAACATGCCAACCAATACTGCAAACAATCTTTTCTTCATATTTATATAAATGTTTTTCTATATAAACGCTTACCCATGGCGATTATTGTCCCAAATGATTGTTTTTTGTTTCAAGAAAAGCGAAGGGGGCAACGGTGGAGCCCCAATTAATCAGCAATCTTATACCAGTCGTGGCGGTCAGAATCCGCAAGCACTTTTTCTATCGTATAGTCACTGGCAGCAACCTGATGACTCCACTTCACTCGCTTGCTCACATCCACGTCCTTCCCGTCAAGAGTCTTTGAAGCAGCCTCAGCATAAAAAGCAGTTTTCTCTTTCTCAACTCCCCAGTTAAACCATCCCGCAGGATCTATATGGTCTCCCATAGCACAATCCACGAAAACCGTCTTGGCATACGGTCTCCAGGGACGTCCAAGCATGACGCGCTCCACACCCGGTTCTGCGGTGAGTCGGCATCGGTGGAGCACATATCCGTGGTCTCTGCCCTCGGGTGTGGATGCCGCAGTGAGGTAGCCGCGCCCCAAACTGTGTATCTGGCAGTTGTCGAAGAAAGCGGTGGAAGAACCGAATATGAAGTCAACTGTGCCTTCGATGTAGCAGTCCTTATAATATTGTTTGGACATCTTGCCGTAGGTGTAGAGCGTGTCCTGATAGCCAAGAAAACGGCAACGGACGAACACGGCGCGGTTGCCTGCCACAAATGCCGCCACAGCCTGCCCCACTGGCCCCGAGGAATTGGCGAATGTAATGTCGTAAGCATGGAAGTCAGGTCCGTAGATGTAGAATGAGGACGAGCCAGATGTGCCCTTGTTCTCGCCGAAAATGTTCGGCTTTGAGGCAAAGTCATCATACGTAAGAATTGTCCCCTCAGCACTCTCGCCGATGAGTGTAACGTTGAGTTTGCATTCAGCCAGCACCAGTTTCTCCTTATACACTCCGTTGCGTATGAAAATGCGAGTCTCCTTTTCCTTGCGGAAGTCGGGCACTGCGTTGATTGCTTCCTGCACAGTCTTGTAGTCACCGCTACCGTCCTGTGCCACGATGATGTCATAGTCCTTTGCCTGCATTCCCGACATAACCGTCAGCAACAGGACAAGAGTCAAGTAGATTTTCTTCATTTTTGTTTGTTTTTTAGGTGTAATACAATTATGTTTTTGCAAAGATACGGTATTTATCACATATAATCATCAAAACGCTCATGGTTTCACCAACATTTATAACAGTTTAACATTTTCACCCTCGTATAGTAACAATCCAAGTACCGGACATTACTTATCTGTCTATCTCCTATGCTGCTCCAGTGTGACTCCAGTGTTCCTCCACTGCTGCTCCATACCAAAAAATGCCGCTTATCATATCCAAAGACAACACTTTTTTCTAAAACATAGGCAACTTTAGGCTGTTTTCCTTCTAAAGCATAGGCACATTGCTATCATTTCGCCTGCTAAATGTCGTAAACCTACGGTTTTGGTAATAAAAACCATAATAGGGATGCTTGTAATAAGAAATAAAGTTGTAACTTTGCACCATCTTTTTATGTTGAACTAATAATATGATATAAATTATGAGAAACTTTGATTATCAAACTCCCACGCGGCTGATATTCGGCAAGGGCGTGGTGGCAGAGAAACTGCAAGGCGTTATGGCGCAGTTCGGCGACAAGGTGTTAATCACCTACGGCGGCGGAAGCATCAAGCGAAGTGGTCTTTATGACCAAGTGTTAAACCTCCTTGCTGGCAAGGAGATATACGAGTTGCCCGGCATCGAGCCTAACCCCAAGTTTAATCCCAGCGTAATAGAGGGCGTGCGTATATGCAAGGAGAAGAGCATCGACGTGATACTGTCAGTGGGCGGCGGCAGTGTGCTCGACTGCACCAAGGCAATAGCCGGAGCTGCATATTCGGACGCCGACCCTTGGGACATTGTGACGGGCAAGGCTCCCACTCTCAAGGCCATACCCATTGTGGATATCATCACACTGGCAGCCACTGGCTCGGAGTATGACTCGGGAGGCGTGATCTCGCGCACAGAGACCAATGACAAACTCGCATATTTCTCGCCGTTGGTGTTCCCCGCCGTGTCGTTCATCGACCCCACCTATACATTCACACTTCCCGTGAAGCAGACTCTCGCCGGAGTAGCCGACTGTATCAACCATATCATGGAGCAGTACTTCTGCGGTGAACATATCATGATGAACGACGCATTCATGGAGGGAGCGGTGAAGTCGTTGGTGAAGAACGTAAGGATTGTGCTTGACGAGCCGGACAACTACAACGCGCGCGCAGAGATATTCTATGCCACCACACTTGGCTGCAACGGCATCTATGCCCTCGGCAACTCAGAGAGCGGTTGGCCCATGCACGCCATCGAGCACGCACTATCAGGCCACTACGACATCACCCACGGCGAGGGACTTGCCATCGTCACTCCACGCTGGATGCGTCATATCCTCAACACCACCACAGGTGAACTGCACGAACAGGTGGTGGAGCGCATCACTTCGTTTGGCAAGAACGTGTTTGGCACTGCCACTCCCGAGGAGAGCATACTGGCCATCCATGACTTCTATGAGAGCATCGGCATCCCTATGACCCTCGCAGCCGTAGGCATCGATGGCAGCCGCATCGACGAGATGGCACATCACATAGCAGTGAACGAGGGACTCGACCAGGCATGGGTGCCGCTGTATGAGGAAGACATCGCAGCCATCCTGCGCGATTGTATGTAATAATGGACTTGCAGAAAACAAAAACCGTCCCGCCCCCTGTATGACAAGGAGCCGGGATGGTATTTGTTTAGTGGACAATACTATTCTTATTTGACTAATACTTTCTTTCCATTGCGGATGTATATGCCCTTGTTTGGATTGGCAACACGCGCACCGCCCAATGAATAATAAGAACTGTTTGTGCTCTCATTATTGTTGTCAATGACATTGCTTATACCCGTAGGATTTGATAAGGTGTAGTAGATGTTGTAACAGTACGTTCCAGCGTATTCTGCCGCACATGTCTGGGTAATGACGAGTTTGTCTGTACATAGGTGCGATACGTTTTCGTCTAAGGCAAATTCGTATGTTCCTTCACTTTGGGCAAAAATGTATCTGTCACTTGCACCGGCCCACAGTCCTTGAAAATACAATTCTCCAATTTTATTTTCTCCAATTGACGCTGTCATTTCTGATATTGTAAATAAATCATCCAAAGCAACTTTGGCTTCAATTTTTTGTATTTCCATATTTTTGGGGAGTCCTTCAATAGTGATAACATTGTTTTCACCCGCAAATAAATAACTCATAACTGTAGACTTGCTATTATGAATGATTGAAATATTGGCATCGGTAGGAACATCACCAGTATTTACACAGCCATCCTGCTCAAGGGTTATCTTAAAACATTTTAATTCCTGTGCATTAGCGCACATCACACAAAGGCATAAAGCCATGATAGTAAAAATCTTTTTCATAATGTTGTGATTTTAATGATTATTTAATAAAAACCTTTTTCCCGTTGTGTATATAAAGTCCTGTTGTCGGCTTGGCCACCTTGCGTCCGGTGAGGTCATACCACGAGTCGTTGGCGGCTGAAGGTGCTGACACGCTCGCTATGCCGGTGGGTGTCTCACGTGGAGTGATAATGATGGGATTGTCGTCATAGCCCTCCACGAGGTGAAGGTCCTGGAAACCGCCGACCTCCGTACTTGTCTCGCCGAGCCATCCGCAATACTGGAATATGCCGCATACCACCTTGACGAAGTTTATCTCCTTGAGGTCAACATGGTTGCCGTCCTTGTCAACCGCCCAGTCGATGTCGAATGTAGAAGCGTCCTCGTCATTTCCTGCCGCGTCAACATAGCCGTAGGAGTCCTTGGCGTAGCGGTAAAGCACCCAGTAGGTTCCGTTGCCCGACTGGTCGATAGCATTGTTGGGCAGTTTGCCGCCGCTGAATGTCAGCGTCTCGCCCTTTTCCCATAGCGGCCAGTAGGTCTGTCGGTGGAAGGAGTTCTTCATGTGATAGCCCGTGGAGTCGCGTCGCTCACCGTTCTCTGTCCATGTCGCCTCCCAACGGATATAGTCGTCATAGAGAGAATACTTCTGGTTGTGCTCGCCTGTCTCTGCCGTCGGTCTGTAGTAAGTGATGGAGAAGTCGTGTATCTCATTGGTGTAATACTCCGAGCCTGCCAGTTCATACCATTGGCAGGTCTCCACATCGTCGCCAACCCCGACATAGACGATTCCCGGCTCGATGCTACCGCCGATGGTCTCGCTGCCATAGACGGGGTCGGAGGCTGCATAGAAGGCATTTCCGGTAATGCGGAGGTCGGAGCCACGCAGGTTCTGCACGGCATGGTCGAACTTGACCGTGACATAGCCGCCATACGTGCCGAGATGAACCAGCTCATTGTTGTTGAGGCTCTCGGTAGCCCTTTGGCACATCTCCTCGTGGGTTACCTCTATGCCATCGTCAAAGGTTGGCAGTTTCACACTTTCGCTTGCCACAGGCAGCGTGTTGACAAACTGCCCGGGTGCAGGATGCAGCTCAACGACAGTGACTGTCTGTGTCTGCGCCGTCAGCCCCATGCTCACGAGCAGGGTTGACATGGTAATGATAATTCTGTTCTTCATTTTTGTTTATTTATAGTTGGGTATTGCAAGTATGTGTGCAGGATTGATATACACCTTCTGCTCCGTGAAAAGCGGTGTGCCGTCGGGTCTGTAGCCATACAGATACCCTGCCGTGGCGTAGCTCTTGGCATCGGTGAAATATATGTTTCCCGTATAGGGTGACATGTAAAGCTCGTAGGGCGACACAAGCCCGCGGATCTTCTCCGTGACGGCGTCGCACAGTATGCCGTCGGTCACAGTGCCGTCGGCGGGATGGATGGTCTTCAGATAATAGACGTATTCGCCTGTGTTATATGAGAATTCAGAACCCACGGTGTAGAACTTCTCGCCGTCGGTGGTGTTGTAGGTGCAGGGGAAGTCGTAGGTGCGGCATGTCTCCGTCTCACAATTCAAGATAACTGTTTTAGGAGCAACGTCATAATAGTCACCGCAGGAGTTGATGCAGAGGTACTGCCCTGCCTGTGACACTTCGCCGTAGAGGTTGATGCAACCCGTGTCAATCTTCCTGAGCGGCTGCATCGTACTTGCGTCAACCACCTCTACCGTTGTCTCGTAGTCATGATTTTCCGAGAACGAGTAGCCTCCGGTGTTGACTACAAACAGTTTGCCGTCATAAAGACGGACGCCCTCCGGCTCCCAACCCACCTCGCAGGTTGCTACGACTTGCTTCGTCCTGACATCAATCTTTGCAACGTAACCCTTCTCAAAGGTTTCGTCGCCGCACTTGTGGGCATAGCTTGTGATGTAGAGATACGTGCCGTCGGAACACATGCGGCGGTTGTTGGGCACGTTCTCGGTGGCACCGCACGCCGTGCCGTCGGGGTGGATGTACTGGATGATGTTCGACCAGTTGACGGCAATGGCTATCAGCGTGTCGTTCACCTGGATGATGTCGTTGGGAGTGTCGCCCAGCTTTGTGTCGTTGACAGACCGGAACCACTGGTTTGTCATGATTCCCGTCTCGGAGTTGTAGTAGGACAGCTGTCCGTTGTCCGACTGCCAGTTGCCCTCATCGCAGATGATGAGGTTCTCTCCCGTCAGCACCGGGTCGATGACGGGGAAGTCATTTCCCGGGTCATTGTCGGAATTGCAGGATGCAAGGAGCATCACCGCCCATAGAAGCAGTAGAATTTTCTTCATTGTTTTATATTATTTACATTGTGAGTTTTATCGTCATTCCAAAGCGCCGTCCTGGCATGGGCCATCGCTGAATCATCTCATACCGCA
Source organism: Prevotella sp. (assembly GCA_022775105.1). Lineage (GTDB taxonomy): Bacteria > Bacteroidota > Bacteroidia > Bacteroidales > Bacteroidaceae > Prevotella. The sequence goes on from JALFIX010000024.1 coordinate 14,872, forward strand.
CGTCGAAGAGGTCCTGACACTCTACTTCGGCTGTCAGGCTATGCCCATGCCATGTCTTTGGCGCAAACTTATAGCCTATCTTCACGTCGGTGCAGTTATATGCCGTGAGGGGGTCATCGATGGCATTCTCAGCCGTCCAGTATCGCTTATCCACAAATATGTGGGATAGCGATGCCGACCATCCTTTATATATAAAGGTATATACAGCGGTGAACGACCACCGGGGCGAATAGGCTATATAGTCGTTATACGCATCCTCTGTAGGGTCGGTGCGGTTGCGGTCGTCCTGAAAGGTGCCTGTTAGCAGGAGGGAGTGGTTCTTGTAATGCGCATTTACCGATAAATCTACACCTAAGCAGCGAGTATAGCCATAGTTGAGCATCGTCCACTGGTAGGAGCCTTTGAGGGGAAGACACACGATGCGGTCTTCAATACGGTTGTAATAGCCGTCGAGCTGTATGTTGAAGATGTTGTCCTGGTAGGTCAATCCCAGATCCAACTGCTTGGTATATTCAGGCTTCAGGTTGCGGTTGCCCACGAGCGTGTAGTAGAGGTCGTTGAGCGTAGGCACACGGAATACACTCTTGTAGAATGCGCGCGCCTGCCATCTGCCCATGGCGTAGGAAGCAAGCACATTCCATGTCATTCGGGAGAGGGGCTTGGCACTGCCCCTCGTGTGGTCGCTCACGTGGGTGTATAGTCCGCTTGCCGTGAGGTTCAGACCGCGATGGTTGTAGAAAGCGGAGACTGAAGTCTTGCTGTCAAGTCGATAGACATAGCTGAAGTTCTTCACGTCGCACGTCAGGTCTGACCAACGGAGGTCTGTAGATAAGGACACGCCAAAGTCTCCGAACCGGTATGCACCCGTGGCTGCACCGTAGATGTCCTGCTGGTGGTACTTGTTGTTGGAGTGGACGGAAATATTCTCAGGGTAGTCGGAGCGGTAGTGCAGATAGTCGTTGGTATATTTGCCGATGGCACGCAGGCTCAGGTTGCCATATTGCTCTCGCCATGTCAGCTGGGAGAAGAAGTTGCGGTCCCACTCGCGCCCCACATCGGTATAGGTGTCGGAGAGGCGTCGGACAATACCTCCAGGAAGTCCCCGCTGAGAGTCGAAGTAATACGTATGCCATTGAAATCCCTTCCAGAAGGCACAGCCCTCGATGCGGAACATCCTGATGTCGGAGTTGCGCCGCGTTCCCGTAGTATCTTCATACTCTGTATGATATTCAAATGGATATTTGCCCGACGATGACGTGAAGGCAGCGTCAAGAAGAAGCCAGTTCTTGTAGCTGAAAGTACCCGCAGCCTTGTGCGTGTCAAAGGAAGCATAAGCGAATGAGGCTGAGAGCGACGTGGAGGCGGGGCGGTGGGTCTTCAGATAGACGGTGGAGGCGGAGGCATACTCCGAGGCGGTCATGAGCATCTCGGTCTTGTTGGCATTGAAGAGGCTTACCGACTCAAGCGTGGTCAGGGAATATTTGCCGAGGTCAACGGTGCCGTTCTGGGCATTGGTGATGCGCACGCCGTCGAGATAGACCCCGACATGCTGTGAACCCAGCGAACGGACGTTGATGGTCTTCTGACCACCCAGTCCGCCGTAGTCTTTTATCTGCACACCCGCCATATACTTCAGGGCGTCGGCAACCGATGACGATGGCAGTGCCTGTATCTGCTCATAGCCAATAACTTGATTGGCACTCACCTCCTTGTGGCCGTCAATAACAATCTCGTTGATATGATATATGGAGTCAAGGCTAACATGTTGCGCTTGCACAGTAACACTGCACAAGAACAAAAGCATAGCCATAACACGAATAAGGGCAGTACCATTGCCGCACAATAACATAATATATAGTGTATTTCCGTGTCCGTAGTCCCGCAGACACATGTTACTACTGGCAAATGGCAGGTCTTCTGACTTATCCTCGCCGACACGGTCTTCCCGGATGTCTTCAAAACCCTGTTGTTTTGATATCCAGTGACACTGTTGGTCGGTCTAAAAAAAGGACTTACAGCATCGGGTAATGTCGCAGATTTGCACTGCGTTCCCATCTTAGCTCCGTAGCCTCATGGCATTATCCATAAGGGGGAGAACCAAATGCGGGTGCAAAGTTACGCATTATTTTTGAAAAAGATTAAAACGAAAGAGAAAAACGACAAGAATTTAACTTTTTTAAGACAATCAACTTGCTAGTTGAATCCGCGGAATGCATTTTATTAACATAAGTGTTAAATAGTGCCAAATATATCGATTATTTTGCAGAAAAGCAAAGAAGTTCAAAATATAAATTATAACTTTGCGGCAAAAATTCAAAATAACAATTTGAAGAGGGACGATATATGATTACGAAAGATGAAATAAAACAGATTCTCGCATCCAACCAAAAGGATGTGGAAAATTTCAAGATAATCCCCCGCACACTACC
>JALFIX010000027.1 GCA_022775105.1 Prevotella sp.
CAGACAGTCACTGTCGTCGAGCTGCATCCCGCACCGGGGCAGTTTGTCAACACACTGCCTGTGGCAAGCGAAAGTGTCAAGTTGCCAACCTTTGATGACGGCATCGAGGTAACCCACGAGGAAATGTGCCAAAGGGCTACTGAGAGTCTCAACAACAACGAGCTGGTTCATCTTGGCACGTATGGCGGCTACGTCACCGTCAAGTTCGACCATGCCGTGCAGAACCTCCGGGGCTCAGACCTTCGTATCACTGGAAATGCCTTCTATGCAGCCTCCGACCCTGTCTATGGCAGCGAGACCATCGGCGGAAGCATAGAGCCGGGTATCGTCTATGTCGGAGTCGGCAACGATGTGGAGACCTGCCAATGGTATGAACTGGCAGGCTCGGAATATTACACCAGTGAGATACACGACTTCTCCATCACTTACTACAAGCCAACGGCTGAGACTGGCGAACACAACCAATCATTCTCTCTCTTTGATGATTACATCCGGTGGGAGGCAACGTGGACGGAGAATGGTGAGCGTCGCGACTCCACGGGCTATCACATGAAGAACTCCTTCCACCGTCAGACCTACTGGCCGCTATGGGAAGAGGGCGAGACACTGACATTCAGCGGTGGCAAACTGCCCAACAACGCCATCGACCAGTCGGGCAATGGAACCTACTGGGTGCAGTATCGCTATTCGGCCGACTCATACGGATATGTTGACGCGGCAGGTAATAATGAGGACGCTTCGACCTTCGACATTGACTGGGCGGTGGACAAGGAGGGCAACCATGTTGACCTCAAGGAGATAAACTTTGTCAAGGTGGTGTGCGGCATCTTCCAATACTGTGGCTGGCTTGGCGAGACCAGTACCGAGGTAAGCGGGTTTCAGGATCTTCACCTCGTGGAAGGTTATGACGACAATCCCATCATCATCACTCCAAGAGAGATACCCTCTGGCATAGAGAGCGTGTCAACGTCAACACCTTCACCAGCCCATGGCTTGTGGTATGACCTCACCGGACGCAGGGTGAGCAAGCCGACAACAGGACTTTATATACGCAACGGGAAAAAGGTTTTTATTAAAGCAGGTACTATAAACTCGTCCTGCTATAATTAACAATAAGTTTAACTATTAAAAAAAGAAAAGTATGAAAAGAATACTTTTACTTGTATGGCTACTGGCGTTGAGTACGCTATTTAGTTTTGCACAGTTGAATGTGCAGGGTACACCTCGTCCAGGTATCCAATCACGTGCAGAACAGGCTCAGATTACTGCAAACGTGGATTTTCGCTCTATTGCCTATTGGGTAGGTAATGGCGATTATAGTACTGCCCTCGTAGTTAAATGGGATGACGGAAAAGGTGGCAACACTAATCTTGTGTGGGGGTATAGGTTTAATGCAGGAGCAACAGGAATAGATATGCTTCGTGACGTTGCGGCTGCTGATCCACGCTTTTATATGTTGGTGTATGGTAATTCACCATATGGAGCAACTATTGGAGGCTTAGGATATGATTTAAATAGTAATGGGAGCATTCTCCTGAAAAGTGGGAATAATACCTATAACTTGACTGAAGGTGTATACGATTGTGGAGGATATGGTTTTGATGGTTTTGTTTCCAATGATAGTTTAGACCATTGGCGTGCCGGATGGATGAATGGATATTGGAGCTATTGGACAACGAATCGTTCAGATAGCATATACAAATATTCCAATGTTGGTGCTTCATCAAGACAATTGGTTGATGGTGGTATAGATGGCTGGTCATATATGTCCGACATGTCTTCCTTCTATACAAACGATATGTCTGGTACCCTTGAATATGTATCAGAACCTTCACCGTATAGTAATATACAAAGGCAGACGCGAACAGTCACAGAAAAAGCAGAACCGCAAAAGTGGACAGCTTACAATCTCGCCCAATTCCGGGAGTATGTATCCACAGCTGAGGATGGTGATGTTGTGGAATTCTATGTCGGTATGCGTGGTACTGAAATAGAGGAAAATCTCGGTCTTGGCAATATTGAAAAAAGCCTTACGCTTGTTGGGAATGGTGTCGTGCTGAAGGGTGGAACAGAGACTATTAAGTCGACATCTTCCAGTACTGAAGCCAACAGGAAATTGACTATTAGGGATTTCGTCTTCAAAGATTTTTCCACAGTTCCGCTGTTTGTGCAAAACGTGAGTCTGAATATAGAGAAATGTGTGTTTGACGGTAATATATCATCGAAGACTGGTGGTGGCGGAATAAGCACTCATGCTACCAGTGGCACAAGTCCAGTCACAATCAATGTCATAGGCTGTCGTTTTAGCAACAATCAAAGTAATGATAAAACATGCCCTGGATCATGTTTGTCTCTATGGAATAACATTAAAAAAGAATTGTTTTCTGCCAATATTGTATCATGTACGTTCGTTGACAACACAGCCAGACTTGGTTCTGTTATTTCACTTACCAATGCTCAGAATCTGAATCTTGTAAACAATGTGTTCCAAAATAATGGCAGTGGTAGTATCATTGACTTCTATAAAACATCAGCTGCCTCTGTTGAGGAACTTGGCTCACGAGGATATAATATATTCGCAGGAGATTTTTCTGCCTCAGAGGTTTCTCGCCTCACTGACACCGACATTCAGGGCACCGACCTTGCTGCCTCACTGACTCTGGTGGATGGAGAGTATCAGGTTGTGAAGGGAGGTCCCGCCTACGAGCATCTGCCTGCCAATCCTGCAGTAGAAGGCATCACTTTCCCCGAACGTGACGTGATGGGAACCATCATCGACTATAGCCGCCCCACGCATAGCGGAGCATGTCAGGTGGTCTATGAAGAAGGAGCTTCGGTGGACTACACCCAAGGCGTATTCTTCGTCAACGAGGACTGGTATGGCCACCAGAACTCCACCGTCAATTTCCTCACCAACGACGGAGAGTGGATTTATCGCGTGGTGCAGAAGGAGAATCCCGGTGTGGAGCTGGGATGCACCAACCAGTACGGAGCCATCTATGGCGACAGGTTCTACTTAATTGCCAAGCAGGATAAGGATCCCGGTGCATCCGTTGCAGGCGGACGCCTCACCATCTGTGATGCCAAGACCATGAAGGTGCTCAAGCAATTTGCCAACATCTCAGTAGATGGCAATGGCAACAGCAATGCCGACGGACGTGGCTTCCTCGGAGTGGATGAACACAAAGGCTATGTGAGCACCAGCAATGGCATATATGTGCTCGACCTTGACGAACTGGAACTGAAGGGCAAGGTGACGGGTTCGGAAAACGCCGACGACCAGCTCTACAGCGGACAGGTGGGCAACATGGTGCGCGTGGGCGACCGTGTCTTTGCCGTCCACCAGGACAAGGGCCTCCTCGTCATCGATCCTTCCACCGACCAGGTGGAGCAGGTTATTGAGGGCATAGAGGGATGGGGCTTCGGCTCCGTGGTGCTCTCCAAGGACGGCAACCTGTGGCTCAGCCTTGCCAGCACCTCGGGCAGCGGACAGGCTGACACGCGCATCATGAAGGTTAATCCCTATACCTTGCAGACTGAGGTCATCGACCTTCCCGAGGGCATCTATGGCCCCGCCAACTCGTGGTATGCCTGGACACCCGACTGCTTCTGCGCCAGCCAGCAGCAGAACGTGCTCTACTGGAACGGCGGCAACTCGTCGTGGTTCAGCGGGT
>JALFIX010000032.1 GCA_022775105.1 Prevotella sp.
GGGTTTCATAGATGGATGATGATGTCGTTTTCTTTGCCATGGTGCAAAGGTACAACATTTATTTCAAATATGTATCATTGCACCATGATATTTTAGGTAGTCATGGTGCTAAGTCATCCACGGAGAATATCTACTGGGCCATAAATATCCATACTTCTGCAGGAGGTTCTTTGCGTTTACTTAATGATGTAGAAGGTGAAGTTACGTATAATTTATCAGAAGGTGATAATGTCGTTGCAAATTCCAAGACTAAATGTACTTCGTTTAAAGTGGGATGGGGTAGTGCAAATTATACCATTTCATCCATAGACTTCATTGCCGAACACCAAGCTGCAAATACCGAGTCAGCATTTGACATTGCAGCCTCCACAGGCTCGAAGGTTTCATACAACCGTTCTTTCGTCAGTGGACAGAAGTGTACTATATGCTTACCATTTGGTCTTAGTGAGGCCGAAGTCAGCTCGATAGGAAAGATGTACATACTATCTTCAATAATTGATGGAAAGGCAACATTTAATGAGACTCCCGCAACTAAGGCGTATGAGCCTTACCTCTTTATCCCTTCATCTGACGGTAAGCTTCTTGAGAACATTGCTGAAACCAAGGATATTTATTCTCCCTATAGTACTGAGTGGTCTTCATCAGGCGGTTTTATCTTCGTGGGAACTCTTCAGGCAAAGTCTAATGTGAAAGAAGGCAATGATGGTTATGAAATCTATGGTTTCAATGCTGCTGACGGTAAGTTTGTACACGTGACAGGCAATAACGTCAACATAGATGCCTTTAGAGCATACATTAAGGTGCCGACAACTGTAACGTCAGCAATTGGAGGTGCTCCACGTTCAATCATTATTAATATCGATGGTACAACAGGCATCAATGACTTAAAAGCTGCAAAGTCTTCATCGGAAAGATATGACGCAACAGGCAAGAGAGTAGGAGAGAACTACAAGGGCGTAACTATTAGTAACGGCAAGAAGATTCTTCAGAACTAAGATGCCATAAAAAAGGCGGCAGTGTAATTAAGCACTGCCGCCTTATAGTTTTGTTGCATCAGTACAAAACTTTGTATGTGCATCCGAGACTTTTGTACGAAACGTATATTCATTTAATTTACTTTAATATTCCACGAGCCTCAATCTCATAGAGTTTTACCTCCGGCTTTGAGAATGTCACACGGATATAGCGACAGGTGGCGGGGATGGAGAGCTTGACGCGATAGCCGTCTTTAGTCTTCTCCGTTGTACTCATGCAATCGCTGAACTTCTCATTATCGTTTGACAGTTCTATGCGGAAGTCATTCTCGCCACAGTCGGTGGTGAGGATAACTTCACGCAGGGAGATGCTGCGCTCGGTGTCGAGGGTGAGCCCCCCCCGCCCCATCCAATAAGTGTCCTTTCTACCATCGGCTGCCATTCCGGCGGGATGTCCTTCCGCCGATGATGTGGCAAAGGTGGGGTTGTCCTTGCCGAATGACTGTATCTTGTTATCTTCATCCGCCACATATCTTATATATGGGCGATCGGCGACATCATCCGAAGGACGATATTTATCGCCTCCTACAAACGAGAGTTCTATACGTGCAGACTGCAATCCATCCGACGAGGCCTCAACCATGGTTTTGCCTTGCTGATATGCACGCATGGCTATAGCCGCCTTGCCATCGAGTATCTGTATGTCACTGTCCTTGCTGAATGTGATGCTTCGTCCTGTCGGGAACTCGCCTGGACCGCTGACGATGCTCAGAGTGACATCGGGGGAATTGCTCAACTCTTTGCCATCAGCATCAAGAACTGTGACAATCAATTGTACATCCTCAGTGCCATCGGTCTTAATCGTCTTTGACTTGCCTCCATCGGGCAATATAGCCTCTAACTTTAATGCGGCAGGGGTTCCATCAGTCGGCCATTCGGGAGGAGCGATGTGAGCATACTCGTTACGATACCAATACCATGAGCGTTTGGGCAGACGGAAATAATCCACGATACCCATTCGCCCAAGGGCATCTCCGAAGATGCTGCCATGGTCGAAACCGCACCATATTGCCTGACCACTGCGCCATGGTCTGCCTTTATATCCCTCGTCGCGGGCAAGGTCTCCCCATCCCGGGGCATACTTTCCCGGACGCACGGCGGTGGTACTGCCATATTCCGATACGACACTCGGCACGTCGGGCTGCTGGAAGTCGGCAATGTTGGCTCCGTCGCCGTTATATCCTGCCACATCACCGATAAGGTCGATGCGGTCATTACCCAATGGACGTTGGGCTCCTCCAACAGCAGCTTTTCTTGTAGGATCAAGCTGGTGAGCCTTGTCAACCATCAGTCTCAACATCCGTTTCACTCCCTCCATCGTACCCCAACCAGTGAAGAACGGTTCGTTGCTCATGCTCCATACGAAGATGGAGGGATGGTTGCGGTGAATGCGAATCATCTCTTCGAGTTGTTGCAGTGCGCTTTGCTCGAAGTCGGCTTCATGCTCCTTGTTGCCGGGATATGCTCCTGCAGTCCACGAGCCGTCTTTCTTCTCTCCGCCAGTTCCCCAGAAGGGGGCTTCCTGCCAGAGCAGCATGCCTTGGCGGTCGCACTCGTCAGAGAAAGCGGGAGAATGGGGATAGTGGCTGCCGCGAATCATGTCGAAGCCACATTCCTTCATCATCCTCACGTCACGACGCGATGCCTCGTCGGTGACTCCGTCGCCCCAACCGGCTTGGTCTTGATGGACATTGGTTCCACGGAAGAAGTGGTGCTTGCCATTGAGGAAGAATCCGCGGTCTTTAGTCCATGTAAACCAGCGGAATCCGAAAGTCTCGGTTGTCTCGTCTATTATCTTCTTGCCGTCGTAGAGACGGGTGGTAAGGGTGTAGAGATTGGGGGATGAGGGCGACCAGAGGGCGGGAGACGGGATGGAGGGGGACTCAATTACGACAACGGACGGACGTCCGTTGCACGGGGGCTGCGGGGAGAGGGAGTGGGAACGGCGGACTATTGTTTCGCCATTGCGGGATATGGTTATTTCTATGGAATAGGGGCGGGCATTAGCGAGGCCTTCCAGTTCTATTTCCGCTTTCACTGTTGAGCTGCTGCCGTTGTTGGATTCGAGTGTAGGAGTGGTGATTCGTGTGCCATACCATGCGATGTGGGTCTTGCTTTTCCTCACCAAGCGCACGTTGCGATAGATGCCGCCACTGAAGGTATGCTCGCCTCCACGTGGTGCCACAGTTGCCTTCCACTCGTTGTTCACTCTCACCTTAATCTCGTTGTCGCCCACTATGGCGTATGGAGTTATGTCTATCTTGAATCCTGTATATCCGCCGACATGACTTCCAGCCTTCTTGCCGTTAACGAATACCTCGGCTTCCTGGAACACTCCGTCGAACTCCAATGCAACGTATTGTGCTATGTCTTTCTTAGTCAGCTTCACCGCCTTGCGATACCATCCATAGCCCACATAAAAGTCCTTGGACATAAAATAAGGCAGACTGAACGAGTGAGGCAGTCCCACCGACTGCCATCCCTCGTTAGCCATACCATCGTCGCCCAAGCGGAATTGCCATCCGGCATTAATGGTTTTCACTTCGCGTGCGGCACCAGTAGCCGCCAACGTCAGTATTACAGCAAATAATAATAATAACCTTTTCATAGCCTTTATTGATTTTGGCTACAAAGTTACATATTTTATTATTACGCGCCACTGAATTATGTTTCCAATATTATTAATATTGTTTCATCTACTGCAAAAAAGGGGAAAATATGTTCATTCCATGAAAAGGTTGTCTGCCGTCACTTCGCTTTGGATGGTATTCCAATATCCCATGTGGGCAATGCCATAGACGGTTACCATGGTAATGGCGACGGACTTGCGATTCTTCATCACTTCCAACAGACGGGAGGTCTTATTGGCAATGGACATGGCATCGTCTTTGGTTACGACATATTCATCGTTTGAGTATTTCATTTCGCAGATGTTCACCATATTGTCCGCACGGTCAATAATCATGTCTATTTGCGCACCACGGTGTACTTCCGTTGGTGGAATATTCAGGGAATAGACTGTGGAGACAACACCTCCTATACCCAATGCCTGCTTTATCTGTCTGAGATGCTGGAAGCACACACGCTCGAAGGCAATGCCGACCCAAGCCCTGCGAAGTGGCGACTGGTAGCTATGACTCCAGAATGATTCGTCGTTTTCAGTGTTCTTCTTTATGAATTTCAGATAGAACAGAGTGTAATTGTCTATAAGCATATATGACTGTTGTGACTTTCTGCCGAAAGCAGCCACCTTTCGGATGAAACCACAATTCTCCAAGTCTTCAATCACAGTCGTCAGCGTGCCACTGCTTGCCATGCCACATTTATTGATTATTTCCTCTCTGGTCAGCCCCGACTGACACTGCCCTAATGCCAATACCACCTTAATATAATTATCAGGATTACGGAAGAGGGAATTGTAGAGTTCAGAGAACTCATAGCGCAATTTGCCGTCCTCGGCAAAAATAAGACTATCAATATTTTGAGCAAGACTCTTGCCTTTTTCCAGGAAGGACCAATAAAACGGAATGCCACCGAGAATCATATAGCCCTCAATGATGTCATATCTTGTCAGCGACAATCCACGCTGTTGCATATACAATTCACACTCATGGAGAGTGAATGGCTGAAGGTATATTTGGTTTGTGACACGGTTATGAAGTCCTCCATGGTTGCGAAACAGCTTGTTTACTATCCATGAGGTAGCTGAGCCACACACAATAAGCAACACATCATCACGCCCCGAAGCCCATCCGTTCCAGAAAAACTCAAGGGCATTGACGAAGTTTGAACGTGGAGTGTCGAGCCAGGGCATCTCATCGATAAACACAACTTTCTTTTTCTCTTCCGACTTCCGTATTAAGTCCTTTAGCATATCAAATGCCTCCAGCCATGAAGAAGGACTCTTGGTCACGTCATAGCCGGCATCCTTCAATGATGACTTCCAACCGAACAACTGTTCTGCCAATGCCCCTTTAGCCTGACCGGAATGTGAAAAGGTCAAGCTATCCTTGAAAGTTTGTCTGACAAGATATGTCTTTCCAACTCTTCGCCGTCCATATACAGCAACAAATTTTGACTCCTCAGAGAAATAGGCCTCTCTAAGCTCCTGCTGTTCCTTGTCTCTACCTATTATCATAATACGTGCATTTTTGGGTGCAAATATACAAAGAAAAACCTTATAATCCCCCAAAACTGACAAAAAAGTTGTTGTTTTGGGGGATTATAAGGCTATAAATCCCCATAAATGCATCTCAATATAGCCAGAAGATGCTCTCCTTTTTGACATTCATCCAAGCCTCAGTTGATAAGGTTGATGGGCCAACGCTGGTGCTTCACATTGCAGAACAATGGTGCGTAGGCTGCCATTGCCACTACATCCGAGTTGCGCTCAAGTCCTGTCATAAAGGCTGCCTCGCCCACGGCACCACGCAGGTTGCCCTTGCCGCACTTGCTCGTCACGGCATACTCGCCGATGAACACCTGTTCCTCGCCACGCTTGCGGTTGTCGTATTTGTTGGCATTGAGAATAAACCAGTCGGGATTGTTGTAGTAGTGCTCGTCAACCATGGCATGGGCGGGCTTCGTAGGATGCGCACCGCTCCAGTCGTTGCTGATGATCTGCATCTCGGGATAGCGAGCCTTGATGGCATTTGAGATAAGTTCGAAATTGCGGAAATACACACTACCGAAGTTCTCGTTGCCCACCTCAATATACTTCATATTGAACGGTTCGGGATGACCGTTGCGTGCTCTTGCCGCTCCCCATACACTCGTCACTGGGCCGTTGGCATATTCGATAGCGTCGAGAGCATCCTGAATCCATTGGTCAATCTGGTCGGAAGGGATGACTTCCTTGTGCGACACACCGGCATTGATACAGAACAGAGGTTCTGCACCGAGGTCTTTGGCCAACTGCAGATATTCGTGATAGCCTATGCCATGAGTGGCATTATATCCCCATATATTCCATAATGGAATGCGACTGTCCATCGGACCTATGGTATTCTTCCACTGATAGCGTTGGGCTATCTCCTCGCCCTCGACCCAACAGCCTCCGAGGAAGCGGAAGAAGGTGGGACGGAGTGCCTTGAGAGCCTCGCCGAGGTCGGTTCGCACCCCACTTTTGCCCCATCGTTTTTGTGGCATAAGGCTTATCATATCCATACACAATTCCCCCTTGCCGTTGCCTTCGATAACAAGGCGGGCATCAGTTGCTGAGCCTTTTGCCGACAATGTGGCTTTGGTGTATTTCCATTCACCAGTCACGCTCTTTAGCTCCATCTCTGCCAATACCTTATTATTACTATCTACAATCTTCGCCTTCAGGCTGCCCTTGTAGGAGGTCGGAGTGCGCAGTGCGATTGAAAAATCATACTTCTCGCCCTGCACAATGTTCATTCCCCAAAAACCGTTGTTGGCAAGCGAGAAAGAGCCATCAGCTGTAACACTTAGAAACTTACGATTGTTATGATTGAGCGGCGGCATGGGTTTCTTCATATTGCCGAGGTCGGCCTTAGCCACCACGGCATTGCCCTTTGCCGCCGAATATTGCCAGAAACACAGCGAGTCGGCATCCTCGAACGAACGGTTGCGCACCAACTCTGGATAAAGTCCACCATCCACCGATAGGTTGATGTCCTCGAGGAATATGCCGAAGAGCGTAGGTGAAACCTTGTGTGTAGGTTTGTTAACATCGATTGTCACAGTTGCCTTCTGTGCCGCAGCGGACATTGCCACCATGGCGAGGCATGAGATAATACATTTTTTCATTAGCTTGATTGATTATGTTGTTTTTGGCTGCAAAGTTACATTATATATTATAATAAGCCCATGAATTATGTATCTAATTGTTTTAATTATGCTTCATCTACCGAAAACAAGGGGGGAATATAACTTTAAGCCAACTCACTGGAGGTTGCGGATGTAATTGTTATTACAAAGTCTCATATTTGCCATACTTGTTCTTTTTTCTTTCTACAATGCTACAATAATCATCATTCGTTAATTTATGTATATATATTCGAAGGATGAACGAAGGATGAACGAAGGATGAACGAAGGATGAACGGAGGATGAACGGAGGATGGACGGAGGATAATTGAGGTAAAATTGAGACAATTGTTAATTTTAGAAGCATAAAATTAACCAAAACAATAGTTTTACGTGGTATTTGTTAACTCTATTTAATATTTTAGATAAAGAGCCATAGCCGTACTATCTTATCTTGACAAACACTGCATTTTTGTAGATAACTAATTAATAAACAAGTGTTTAATTGCAAACAACACTACATTAACACTGCACTAACACTACACATACACTGCACAAGCATTTGCCGTAATAATACTTTACATAATTCCACAAAAAATCACTATGTAGTCTTAGTGCGGTGTTTATGTAGTGTTAGTGTAGTGTTAATCCCTCTTATCCAACTGAAACACAAAGCATTAGAATAAATAATGCACTGTTGCTAAAAAAAAGAGTACAATGCCATTTATGAAGAAGTAACAATGCTACTATAACCAAAGAAATTATAGCAATCTTTTCAAAATTTGTATCAATGATACACTATCGAAAGAAAATGAGATAAAAATGGATTGTTATCCAAGAAAAAGATTGTATCTTTGCACCCGATATTACAAAAAGGATAAAATGAAGAAAACAATTATGCTTCGCAATATGTGCCTGATAGGCATTATTGCCACATTTATTAACGGCTTTGCAGCCAAGGTGGATAAATCTGTCAACATCACAGTGGATGGAGTGAAAAGGTCTTACTGGCTTTATGTGCCTGACAATTGTAGTAAGAATGCTCCCGTGGTATTCGCATTACATGGCGCAAGCGGACACAGTACCGACAAGAGTCCGCACTTCAACCCCATTGCTGACAAGGAGGGTTTTATTGTGGTGTATCCGCAAGGCGAACCTATTTATTTCCCTGTCTTTGGCGGCACTGTCACTGGTTGGGATGCAACGGGCGAAGCAAATAAGGATGTGGATTTCATCAAGGCAATCCTCGATGAAATCGACAAAAACTACGGTATCAACCGCAACCGCGTGTATTGCTGCGGATTTTCCAACGGCGGAATGATGACCTACGCCATGAGCAATGCCTGCAGCGACATATTCGCAGCCTTTGCATCCATCAGCGGATTCCCCTTGAATGAGTTTCACTTCCGTCATACCGGCACTCGCCCCATTCCCTTCCTGCATATCCACGGCAAGAACGATGACTTTGTGAAATACTCGCTGATGCCTGTGATACGCGATGAGATTGTGGCACGCAACGGAGCCTGTCCCGTTGCCAAGAAGACCACCGTTACAGGAAAGTATGACAAGAGCGTTTATGAGGCTACGGAAGGCGGTTTCCCTTATATATATTATGAGATTGACGGTATGGGGCACAACGACTTCACTACCAATACCGAGGACGGCAGTTCGTCGCTGACCATGTGGAACTTCTTCAAGAAATATACACTCAACACATCATGCGACAATACGCTCAAATGGATGCCACGCATTGAAGAAGAGGGATTTGACCCTTCTCAGCATGGCTTTACTCTCAATTCAGGCACAATGGTATTGCTTTTTGGCGACGAAAAGCAGACAGCAGACAATCACAATGTATATCACTCGTTGCAATTTGACAAGGGCAAATACCGACTTACATTCAAGTCGTCTGGTCCTGCTGGCAAGAAACTGACAGTCAGGGTCCGCCGTTGGTCGGACAATGCCAAGGACGTGCTCAACACGACAGTGAATGTGGGCGAAGACGCATCGCTGGATTTTGATGTGGAGAATGGTTGGGGACAGTATCGACTGACCATAAAGAAAGAATCAGCTGATGACAAGATTACCGTCAGTGAACTGAAGATAATATCCACCGACAGCGGTGAGTCGGCTATCTCTCTCCCTTCCATTACCGGCAATGCTTTACCCATAAAATATTATTCTCTCTCAGGCACTCCATTAGGAAAGCCTGAGAGGGGAATGTCCATTTGCCTTATGCCGGATGGTACGGTAAAGAAAATCATACAACTTGGGAAATAAAAAATAAGGGTATCGGCTACTTCTCGTAACCCACAGGATGATTGAGCAGCAAGGTCTTGTTTTCGTCGAGCTGCATCTCCTTGGCGAGCGTCTCCTTGTCCATGGTCATCCTGGGCACGGTGGCAAGACCGAGGGCTGTGCAGGCGAGACAGATGTTCTGCGATACATAGCCGGCATCTATGGCTCCCATGGTGTCGGCAGCATTGCCGTGGTCGCCGAACTTGGTGCGGTCGCTTACGAGAACAAGGCTTACGGGAGCAACGGCTACCGACTCCTGGCGTCCGGCAACGGCAGGGCGGAGGTCCTTGTCGCTCACCTTCTTAAGCGAATTGCCGTCGGGAATGTAAAGCCATGCCCCGTCCTTGGTGCATACATATACCAGGATGTCCTGGGCGTTGATGGCAGAGGGAGCGGTGATTTTCTTGGTGTCGGGACGGTTGATGCCGCAGGCAGCCCAAAGCAGTTCGGAGAGGTCGGCGTCGGATACAGCCTTGTCGCTGAAGTCGCGCACTGAGTGACGCTGCTGCAGTGCCTCCATCAGAGTCATCTTGGCACTCTTGGCGGGAGCGGGCAGTGAGCGTGTGTCACTTGCATTTGCGTTCTGGCAACTTGTTGTGGCAATGCTTGTTGCAGCCACTACAGCCACTGCCACAGTGGATAGGGTAGCGAATAGGGAAGTTTTCTTGATGTTCATGTTCATAAAATATAATTTTGAGTTTAACCGCTGCAAAGTTATCTCATTTTTTTGATTTATACAAATATTCTCAGGCTTTTTTTTAGTAATTATTCAGTGAATCCTATTTTTTTTGAACACAAAGACACAAAGAAACGAAGTTTTTATTTAGATACAAAGACAACAAGCGACTTAAAAGTCGCCACAAAGGCTTGCAGTTGGAAAACTTTGTGGACTTTGTAAGCAGCTTTGCTGCTCATTGTATCTTCCGTAAGCGAAAAATGCTTTGTTTCTTCGTGTCTTTGTGTTTACAATTATACCAGCTGAATAGTTCTTTTTATACCCACTAATCACAAAAAAACTTAATAATATGGGCAAATGTAGTGAAAATTTGGATATATTATGTAACTTTGCACGAAATATAGAATAAGGTAACAACAACAACCAAGAAAAGAAATATGAAAAAGAAACTGACTAAGGTGCTCGTACTCGGTTCGGGTGCCCTGAAAATCGGACAGGCAGGAGAGTTTGACTACTCAGGTTCACAGGCCCTGAAGGCTCTGCGCGACGAGGGTATCTCCTCTGTGCTCGTCAATCCGAACATCGCCACTATTCAGACCTCTGAAGGTATTGCCGACAAGGTGTATTTCCTTCCAGTGAACACTCACTTCGTCACTGAGATTATCCGCAAGGAGCGTCCCGACGGAATCCTGTTGGCTTTCGGAGGACAAACCGCCCTCAACTGCGGTACTGAACTCTATCAGAACGGTACGCTCAAGGAGTTTGGCGTGGAAGTGCTGGGCACGTCGGTGGAGGCTATCATGAACACCGAGGACCGCGACCTCTTCGTGCGCAAGCTCAATGAGAAGGAGTTGAAAACCCCTGTGAGCCAGGCTGTTGAGAACATGGAGGATGCCCTCGCCGCCGCCCACCGCATCGGATTCCCCGTGATGATTCGCTCGGCATACGCCCTTGGTGGTCTTGGTTCGGGTATTTGTCCCGATGAGGCCACGTTCCGCGAACTTGCCGGCAGTGCGTTCACCTTTGCCCCGCAGATTCTTGTGGAGGAGTCCCTCAAGGGATGGAAGGAGATTGAGTTTGAGGTTATCCGCGATGCCAACGACCACTGCTTCACAGTGGCTTCGATGGAAAACTTCGACCCCCTCGGAATCCATACGGGAGAGTCAATCGTTGTGGCTCCCACCTGTTCGCTCACCGATGAGCAGGTGAAGATGCTTCAGGAGATTTCAATCAACTGCGTGCGCCATCTCGAAATCGTCGGCGAGTGCAACATCCAGTTTGCCTTCAATGCCGAGACCAACGACTACCGCATCATCGAGGTGAACGCCCGTCTGTCGCGTTCTTCAGCACTTGCATCCAAGGCTACGGGTTATCCTCTCGCCTTCGTGGCTGCCAAGATAGCCCTTGGCTATACGCTCGACCAGATTGGCGAGATGGGCACTCCCAACTCGGCTTATGTGGCTCCGCAGCTCGACTATATGATATGCAAGATTCCTCGTTGGGACTTGACAAAGTTTGCAGGAGTGAGCCGCCTTATAGGTTCGTCGATGAAGTCGGTAGGCGAGATTATGGCTATCGGCCGCTCGTTTGAGGAGATGATGCAGAAGGGATTGCGCATGATTGGTCAGGGAATGCACGGATTTGTGGGCAACGACCACACCCGTTTCGACAATCTCGACGACGAACTGCAGAACCCCACCGACCTCCGTATCTTCGCCATAGCCCAGGCTCTCGAAGAGGGATATACCGTGGAGCGCATCGAGGAGCTGACCAAGATTGACGTGTGGTTCCTGGAGCGATTGAAGCATATCGTTGACATCAAGCACGAACTGCAGAAGTATAACTCACTCGAAGAGCTGCCCGACGCCCTGCTGAAGGAAGCCAAGGTTGCGGGATTCTCAGACTTCCAGATTAGCCGTTTCGTGCTGAAACCACAGGCGGGCAATATGGAGAAGGAGAACGCACAGGTGCGCCGTCATCGCAAGAGCCGTGGCATCCTGCCCGCTGTTAAGCGCATCAACACCGTGGCAAGCGAGCATCCTGAATTGACCAATTATCTGTATATGACATACGCCGTGAGCGACTCCGACATCGACTTCTACAAGAACCAGAAGTCTGTTGTCGTGCTCGGTTCGGGTGCCTATCGCATCGGTTCGTCGGTAGAGTTCGACTGGTGTTCGGTGAATGCCGTCAACACAGCCCGCAAACTCGGCTATAAGTCAATAATGATAAACTACAACCCAGAGACTGTATCTACAGACTATGACATGTGCGACCGCCTTTACTTCGACGAGTTGTCGTTGGAGCGTGTGCTCGACATCATCGACCTGGAGCAGCCCAAGGGAGTGGTGGTAAGTGTGGGAGGACAGATACCCAACAACCTCGCCATGCGTCTGCATAACTACGGAGTACCCATCCTCGGCACATCGCCAATAGACATCGACCGTGCCGAAAACCGCGACAAGTTCTCGGCAATGCTCGACCGCCTTGGCATCGACCAGCCGGCATGGCGCGCCCTCACATCGTTTGACGACATCAAGAGTTTCGTTGAGCAGGTGGGCTTCCCCGTGCTTGTGCGTCCGTCATACGTGCTCTCTGGAGCAGCGATGAACGTATGCTACAGCTACGACGAGTTAGAGCGATTCCTCGCCATGGCAACAGAGGTGAGCAAGGAGTTCCCCGTTGTCGTTTCGCAGTTCATGCAGGAGACCAAGGAGATAGAGTTCGATGCCGTTGCCGACAAGGGTGAGGTGATTGAGTATGCCATCTCCGAGCATATCGAGTATGCCGGTGTTCACTCGGGCGACGCCACCATGGTGTTCCCCGCACAGAACATCTACTTCTCCACCATCCGCCGCATCAAGAAGATCTCGCGCCGCATAGCCAAGGAGCTGAACATCAGCGGTCCGTTCAATATCCAGTATCTTGCCAAGGGCAGCGACATCAAGGTTATCGAGTGCAACCTGCGTGCCTCACGCTCGTTCCCCTTCGTCAGCAAGATTCTCAAGCGCAACTTCATCGACACTGCCACCCGCATAATGCTCGACGCCCCATACGAGCGTCCTGACAAGAGCGAGTTTGACATCGACCGCATAGGTGTCAAGGCATCCCAGTTCTCGTTTGCCCGATTGCAGAATGCCGACCCTGTACTGGGTGTTGACATGTCTTCAACTGGCGAGGTTGGTTGTCTTGGCGACGACTTCAACGAGGCATTGCTCAACGCGATGATTGCCACAGGATATAACATCCCCGGCAAGAACATCCTCGTGTCTTCCGGCGGCTTGAAGGGCAAGGTCGATTTGCTTGAGCCAATCAAGCAGTTGTCGAAGTCCGGTTATGCCATCTTCGCCACTGAGGGCACAGCCAAGTTCCTCGGCGAGAACGGAGTGAATGCCACGGTAGTGTCATGGCCCGACGAGGAAGGAGAGAACAAGGTGATGGACATGATAGCCGACCACAAGTTCGACCTCATCATCAACGTGCCGAAGAACCAGACCAAGCGTGAGCTCACCAACGGTTATCGCATCCGCCGTGGTGCCATCGACCACAACATCCCCCTGATGACCAACGTGCGCCTCGCCAAGGCATTCATCGAGGCTTTCTGCTCGATGAGGCTCGAGGACATCAAGATAAAGAGCTGGCAGGAGTATAACGCATAGTCATATCTCCACATATAAAACAAGACTGCACCTTATCCGTGATTATCATCGGGTAAGGTGTAGTTTTCTTTTGTGGTTATAATAATTTTTCGACCTGTACGGTTGAATGGAACGTCCACCTCGCCCGTGGTATGATGCGGATGCCTCTGGGAGCGTGGGCGTCTCGCCCGAGGCCAGCGTAGAGAGTAATTAAAATTATGGTAATAGAGAAAAATATGCTTTATCGGCAGGCCGCAGGCGAGACGCCTGCGCTCCCAGAGGCTCCGCGTCCTAAACCGTACAGATCGAATTTTCTATTGAATCAATGTTTATTTACTGTTCACCGATTGAACAAATTGAACAGGGGACAGATTCTATTCACTGCAACACTAACAAAACAGAGTATGTGGTTGAACAGAGTCTGTCCCCTGTTTAAAACGCCAGCGTACGCAGGTCATGACAGGGGTCCCACGTCTCTTTATGTCCGTCCGGGAAAGCCACCTCAAACCGGGCATCGTCAGTAAAGCTGACAATGGTGCCGTCGGGCATAATCCGCCGGTCTGTGGCATTGTTGTATGGAGCGCCAAGTTGCAACATGAAGTTACAGCGACGCAGGTACATGACAAGCGGCTTGATGTCGGCGGCATTTTGGCTGCGGCGGTCGAAGAAAGTGCCAAACCAAGGGCGTATTGCCGGTTTCTTCGGGTCACCAGGCTGAGAAACCACTACGTGCAGTATTGTCGCGTTGATTCCCGCATGGAAATAACGGTCTGCTATCGGCTTCAGCTTCTCGAAGCTCCAGTCGTCTTGCGCCGGTTCCGGCCACCCGTCGGTGAAACTTTCGGCCCATACGCGGTTCTTTCCGCTATGGCGTGCTGCCCCCAAGGCGGCATCCACCTCCTTCTTACGGAACTTCTTGTCGTCCACCCAGAACTCGGCCCCCACCCCGTCAGATGCGCTTCCGTACGTGATGCCGTTTGCAGGGAACGGACTGTGGGCGTAAGGTTCGCACCATGTGCGCAAGCCATACTCGTGCGCCTTCTCCGTCATGCCGCCCATATACTCTGAGGCTACCAAGTCGGCAATGAGCCTGTCCAAATCTTTAGCCATGGCCTTCTCTCCGTTGGCAATGGCGGAGTAGTCGAGGTCGTAGCCGAAACGCTGCTTGAACTTCTCATATATAGAGTCGGTATAATTCTGCTTGCCACGCTCCCAGCTATCAATCACCACCGTGGTCAGCGTAGGCCTGTCCTTGGGAGGAATGCGTTGCAGTATCTCACCGACGAACGCCTCGAAGTGCTTTTTCACGTGTTTCTTCGACAGTTTATCCACCTCCAAGCCTGTTGCCTCGGGCGAACAGGGACTGCACACCACGTCAGTGCCCTCTTTCGTCTTGCAAATCTCGATGCCATCGGGTGTCCAGTTGCGCATAGCCTCCTCGGGTTTCACCCATGGACCTCCCGACTGACTCCAGCCCGGGCTGTTGAATATCCCCATCTCTATATCCAGTTCGCCAGCCGTCTTAAACGCTGTACGCAGGTTTTTCCACCACAAGCGGCTCTGAAACTTGTTCTTGCCGTATTGCTGCTCTTCCGAAGCACTCCCCGGCTGCGTGTAGTTACGGATGTCGGTGGCGAGGAATGCAAGCGTAATGCCGTTGTCCTTCATCCAACGCAAATCTTCCTTTACACCTTTAGGGTCTACCTGTTCGTTGACCCAATAGTAGTAACACCCCACCCGTATGCAGTCGGGAGGCGTGAGGAACGACTGCCACAGGTTGTCACGCTGGCTGCAATGACCGCCGGAATCCGTCTGGGCAGCGGATAATACGACCATGCACGACAGCAATACTGTCATAAATGGCTTTTTCATAATAAATGGCTTTTTCATTCGAAAATATTTGTTTGCGAGACTATCTAAAAACAGCCTCAATGTTAATAATTCGTGAGTTATGACAAAAGAAAGAATAGCGGACTTCGGTGTGAAGTTCGCAACTGATGTCATCAGGTATTCTATGTTTTTGAAACAGTCGAGTTATGTTGAAATTTCATTCGCATGCTCGAAGCAATAGTCTTCACCTCTCGGCTGTTTAGGCCAGTTTCATATTCGGGCTTGAATGTCCCAGTAACTGTGACATCGCTGAACACACTTGACAATTTGAGGTTCGCATCCTCAAACACGCGTATCATACGGTTGTGCTCTGCCGCTACATTCTGCACCAGCTTCCGGCGGTAACGTGTCAGGTCGCGAAGTTCGCGTTGTTCTTTAGGAGGAACAAAACTGCCTTTGAGAAGACCTGCACGAAGCAGCTTGCATATCCAGGCGGAGTCCTTCTTGTCTGTCTTGTGCCCGGGAACATACATACACCAGTGCTTTCCATCGCAACATGGGTGACACCTAATGACAATAGCCATTCTTTCAATTCTGTCAATGATCGCGTTGTGGATTTGAAGGTGCGTGTTTCACGCTTTAAACCTTCGCCTTCCACTATCGCCACTATCTCCACTTTGTGGACGTCCAAACCACAGCATCTTGTTGCTATAGGTTAGAATTCTACATTCTTTTTTGTTGCCATATACTCGTCAATTTAAGTTTGTGGCGACAAAGGTAATCAAAATCTGCGAAATACGTGCAGATGGTAATCACTTTTCATTCTCTTTGACGAGCCGAAGGCCTCATGTACGTTTCATGAGTATATGTTTTAAATAATTAATATGCAAAATTATAAATTTTGTATATTAAATAGCTCTATTATTTGATTTTTCGTCTTAGTGTTTTGGTTTGGGTATATGGTTGTTAGCTTGATTTGATACATAGACTAAAGTATATGATACAATTTTCGGGTGTTAAGTCGGGGATTATTACTACCTTTGCACACTGAATAATTAATGTAATATCAATCTGATTATGACAAGACTTAGAACTGACTTTTTGCGCGGCTTGATTGCCGCAGCAGCAGTGGCACTGCCTATGACGGGCGGGGCACAGAACCCTATTGTGCAGACATGGTTTACAAGCGACCCCGCTCCTATGGTGGATGGCGACCGTATGTATGTATATACCGGTCATGACGAGGATGGAGCTGACTTCTTCTGGATGTATGAGTGGAGAGCCTACTCGACAGATGATATGGTGAACTGGACAGACCATGGAGGCCTGATGTCGCTCGACACATTCTCGTGGGCTGACGATCGTGCATGGGCGGCTCAGACAGTGAAGCGCAACGGCAAGTATTATTGGTATATATGCGCCCACTCGAACATCACTAATGGAATGGCTATCGGAGTGGCTGTGGCTGACTCTCCTACAGGGCCGTTCAAGGATGCCATCGGAAAGCCGCTCTATGACAATGGCAAATGGGACAATATCGACCCGACGGTATTTATCGACGACGACGGACAGGCTTATCTCTATTGGGGTAATCCCAATATCTATGCCGTGAAACTCAACGAAGACATGGTGTCGTTCAAGGGTGAGGTGACGATGATGGAACAAACCGAGGAGGGATTCGGAGCACCGCAGATGGACAAGCGCGTGAAGGGAAAGAAATACAAGGACTGCTATACCGAAGGACCGTGGATTACGAAGCGCAACGGCAAGTATATGCTGCTGTATGCCGCCGGTGGTGTGCCTGAGCATATAGCTTATTCGATGAGCGACAAGCCCATGGGACCTTGGAAGTATATGGGCGAGATTATGCCGCTCGAAGACACAAAGTCGTTCACTAACCACTGCGGAGTGGCTGACTTCAAGGGACATTCCTACTTCTTCTATCATACCGGTAAGCTGCCCGGTGGAGGCGGTTTCGGAAGAAGCACTGCCGTGGAGGAATTCAAGTATAATGCCGACGGCACATTCCCCATCATCCACCATACCGACAAGGGTGTTGACCCCATCGGCAAACTCAATCCATTCCAACGCGTTGAGGCTGAGACGATGGCATTCTCACGAGGAATAAAATCTGAACAGAATGTAAGGGACGGAGTGTATATCACAGAGATTCATAACGGGGATTATATAAAGGTACGCAAAGTGGATTTCAGCAATCAGCCCCGATTCTTCACTGCATCCGTGGCAAGCGGAATGCGCGGAGGAGTGATGGAACTGCATCTCGACAGTATCAAGGGAGATAAGATTGCAGAGATTAAGATAGGCAACACCGGCGGATGGGAGAACTGGACATCCGTAAAAGCTGAGATAGAGAAAAACGTCAGCGGCACTCGCGACATCTACTTCGTGTTTAAGGGAGAGAAAGGCGTTAAGCTGATGAACTTCAACTGGTGGCAGTTTACTGATGGTTCAGAGATGAAAGCCAATAAGGCAGGACTCATACCGTCGGAAACAAATCTTCCCGGATGCACTTCACCCGCACTTGATATGGAAAACCGTGCCCACTTCACTATCTATGCTCCTAAGACAAGCAATCTCGTGGTGGATATCTGCGGAAAGAAATATCCTATGGAGAAGGATGTGAATGGTGTGTGGACATGTGTGACTGACCCGCTTGTGGTGGGCAATCACTATTATTTCCTCGAAGTTGACGGATTCAGGGTGTCCGACCCCAATACTTACACAATCTTCGGTTGTAGTCGCATGGCAAGCCAGATAGAGGTAGCCGAAGGCGAGGAAGGCGATTACTATCGTCCGCAGGCTGGAGTGGCAAAGGGTCAGGTGCGCTCGGTGGAATACTATTCCGAGAGTCAGAAGCAGTGGCGTCGTGCCATGGTTTATACTCCCGCAGAATATGAGACATCTAAGAAGAAATACCCTGTGCTATATCTGCAGCACGGAATGGCAGAGGACGAGACAGGATGGAGCACACAAGGCCGCATGAACCATATCATGGACAACCTGATAGCCTCGGGTGAGTGCGAGCCAATGATAGTGGTGATGGAAAGTGGCGACATCGAAGTCGGTTTCTCTCCACGTAGAGGAAAGGATGTTGAAGGTCAGAGAATGCAGTATGGAGCCTCATTCTATACCGTCATTTTGGAAGACCTTATCCCCATGGTAGAGAAGACATTCCGCTGCAAGACCGGTCGCGAGAACCGTGCCATGGCAGGATTGTCGTGGGGAGGATTCCAGACATTCAATGTCGTTCTCCCTCATCTCGACAAGTTCGCATACCTCGGCACATTCAGTGGCGCGCTCTTCGGCATCGATGTTAAGACATGCTTTGACGGTGTGTTCAAGGATGCCGACAAGTTCAACAAGCAGGTGAAGTACTTCTTCATGGGCTGCGGCAGTGAGGAGAACTTCGGTACGGAGAAAATGACGTCCGACCTCAAGGCGATGGGCATCAATGTGGAGTTCTATGTATCTCCCGGCACTCATCACGAGTGGCTCACATGGCGCCGTTGCCTAAAGCAATATCTGCCACATCTTTTCAAGAAATAAAACTCAAATTTTGGGAATAAAGGGAAGTTAAAGGAGTTAATGGAGTTAAAGGAGTTAAAGACGTATGTTCGAGCCTTGAATACTCCCGATAAGGAAGCGGAAAGACTATTGTCTTTAACTCCTTTAACTTCTTTAACTCCAATAGTTTGGTACATCAGAAAATAATATAAATAAAGATAATAATTATGACCAGAAAAACTATCAAATTGATTATTGTGCTGATGCTGTCGGCAATGACTGCAACGGCTCAGTCGTGGACTGCCGACAATGGCAATGGTACCTATACTAATCCACTTTTCTATGACGAGTTCTCCGACCCCGATGTTATCCGCGTGGGCGATGACTACTATCTCGCGGGAACCACTATGCACTGTCTTCCTGGTGTTGTGGTGCTACATTCCAAGGACCTCGTCAACTGGCGATTCTGCAGCTATACTATGCAGGACTTCTTTGGTCTTGGCGACGAATTCCGCTTGGAAAACGGTAAGGAGGCTTACGGTCAGGGCATCTGGGCTCCATCCATCCGATATCACAATGGCAAGTTCTATATCTTCTCGAATATCAACGGACATGGTATGCAGGTGTTTATATCCGACAAGGCTGAAGGACCGTGGGAACATATCAACCTGAAGGGAAATATCTACGACCTTTCGGTGCTCTTCGACGACGACGGCAAGGTGTATGCCATACATAAATACGGTGCCGTGCGCTGCACTGAAATAAAGCCCGACTTCAGCGGATTCGTCGAGGGCAGTGACCGCGAGATTATCCCCAACGGCTCAGCCATGGGCGAGGGACATCATGCCTATAAGATCAATGGCAAGTACTATATCATCTCCACCGACTATTCGCCAATGGGACGCCAGCAGTGTGCCGTTGCCGACAATATCTGGGGACCATACGAGACACGCACCATCAATATGATGGAGACACTCGGTACACAGGTGGGCAAGCTCACCCGCAATGTCAGCTTGGGTTCGCCCGTTCCCGAACCGGGATTCAAGTTTGACATCTCAAATGGCGGCGGCAACTATATGGGTTGCGCCACCATCCATCAGGGAGGTATCGTGGATACACCCAACGGCGAGTGGTGGGCTATATCCATGCTCGACTTCAATGCCGTGGGACGCACATGCTGCCTCGTGCCAGTGACATGGAAAGACGGCTATCCATACTTCGGACTTCCCGGAAACCTCGGACGCGGACCGCGCACATGGTTTAAACCGAATGTAGGAAATGAAGAATGTAGAATGAAGAATGAAGAATCTGGGGACCGTACCTTCGCTCCTTACGACCGTTGCGATGATTTCAGCGGGAAGACTTTGAAGCCTGTTTGGCAGTGGAATCATGAGCCGCTTGCGGGTAAGTGGTCTCTTAAGGGCGGAAGGCTGAATATCACCGCCATGCCTGCCAAGGACTATCTTTGGGCACGCAACACTCTGACACAGCGAGCCATTGGTCCTGTATCTACAACTACCGTCACTCTCGACGCATCCAAACTTAAGGATGGAGACATTGCGGGACTTGCCGTGCTCAATATGCCATACGCTCTTATCGGAGTGGAGAAATCGGGCAAGACGATGAAACTGAAGTGGTATGACCAGAACGGCAACAAGACCGAGACCGCAGACATCGCAGCAACAAAGGTTTATCTCCGTATGACTGGCGACTTCGACAATTCCACGGGTACATTATTATATAGTATAGACGGAAAGGAATTCAAGCAGATGGGCGGTGAGATACTCATGCCTTATCAGCTGAAGACCTTCCAGGGCGCACGCCTTTCGCTCTTTGCATATAACACACTCGGCAAGCAAGACGGTGTGGCATCGTTTGATGACTGGCGTGTGGATGAGCCGATGGCTGACCGTTCAGGCAATCTGCCTATAGGCAAGGTTATCCGTCTTCGCAACCTCAACGACGGTTCGTATGCCTTTGCCCACAAGCAGGGAATGCTTCACATGTGTGGCAAGGGTTCGAGGGAATATAACAGCGGAGCCAGTCAGTTCCGTGTGCACGACCGTGGCAAGGGTAGGGTAGTGCTTGAGGCCATGAACGGTGCGGGTTTCCTCACCGTGGTGGGCGAGGGACTTTCAGCCGATGTCCGCTTCCTGAAAAAAGAGAGCGAAGGCAGTCTTATCCTTTGGCAAGACATGCTCCGCTCTCAGTGTATGCTCCTCTCACTTCACACCCAACGTATGATAGGTCTTTATCCCGGTACAGGTGCTCCATACGGAGCCGATGTCCGTGGAGCTGATCCCGACCGAAAGAATGGGTGTGTATTTAGTTGGGAAGTGGTGGAATAACTTCTTAACTTTTTGGTTGAAAGGAATTTCCTCTTGAAAGTAACTCACTGTTGAACGTAAATCACAGTTGAAACTAACGCCCTGAAAGGGCAATGAGCACATAGCCCAGGGTAGAGCGAAGCGACACCCTGGGTTTTGTATGCCGAGGAAATTGGAACGCCCTGAAAGGGCAAAAGCGTAATCGCATCAGTGAATAACGCTTTTGCCCTTTCAGGGCGTTAATACGCAATAACGTTAAAACCCAGGGCGTTGCCCTGGGCTATGTGCTTTTGGGCTTTCAGCCCGATCGTCAACTTGTCAACTCGTCAACTATTCAAGTTCCGGAAGTAATTTTAAACCACAGAGATTAAGAGATAAAGAGTTTTATATTATGAAAGAGATTGAATTGTAACATGCAAGTTTAAATGCATCAATTTTTCGTAAAGTAAATGCATCACCTATATTTCTTGATATACATCAATATACTCTTCTCGCTTTACACCTCCTTTTTCTTTTTAAAGATTGTTTTTCGATTTTCCATTCTAT
>JALFIX010000058.1 GCA_022775105.1 Prevotella sp.
CATCAAGTCGAACGGCTCAGGCAGCTATTCGGTAGTGGGAAGCGATTACTTCACGGCTTCCGTCAGCGGCAACACGCTGACCATCACAGGCGTGAAGGCAGGTAGTGCCAACCTGATTATCAACCAGGCAGCCGACGGCACCTACCAGCCAGCAACCGGCAATTACTGGCTCACTGCAACGGGTAGTCAGCAGCAGCCGGGTGACGATGTGGATGACAAAGTGGATGACGGTGGAGATGACACACCAAGTGGAGGTGCAGGCACTTATTCCTTCAGCGGCAAGCAGACCCAATGCGTCTTCACGGTAGAGTCGGCAGGAAACGGCAAATACAACGTGAAGTACAATGGCACAGCCATCCTGAAGGGAGTTGCCAAGGTGACCTTCAGTTGGTCTGACAACTATCAGCCGAAAGAGTGGGGCGGTGCAGCAGGAGCCTTCAAAGTAAACTCTCCATGGAGTACCACAGGGTTGGGGACGGTCAGCGCGCAAGGCAACTATACCGTGACGCTGAGTTCAGCCTTCCGTGCTTCAGAAGACAAGACCCTCACTGTCAGCAACAATAATGCAGGCTCATCTTTCTATCTAACTGTTTCAGGAGAATAAACAAGAATAAGGAATATTTGTTTTCATACAAAAATGTAAAGGTTATAAGTGAGTGGAGAGGCGACCTTGTTGGGGTCGCCTCTCTTGTGCTTTTTATACCAAAAATTTGGAAGAAACAAGAAAAGTATGTACCTTTGCGCTCAATATCAAAAAGGAGGAAATGGAAAGTGCAGAGATTATAACAAGTACGGATTTTATTAAGTCGAAGATTTTTGAGGTGCGTGGCAGAAGAGTCATGATAGACAGTGACTTAGCAAGCATGTATGGCGTTGAAACAAAGAATCTCAAACGTGCGGTGAGAAATAACATTGAAAGATTCCCAGATGATTTCATGTTTGAACTGACAAAACAAGAATATGATTCTTTAAGGTGCAATTTTTTCACCATAAAAAATGGAAGGGGGCAACACAGCAAGTATCTGCCCTACGCATTTACGCAAGAAGGCATTGCCATGTTGTCAGGTTTGTTGAGAACTCCTATAGCCATTCAGGTGAACATCAATATTATGCGTGTCTTTTTTCAACTACGGCAAGCACTTATACGTGTAAACGACACTGACTTGCAGTTAGAACAAATACACAAGGAATTGCAGCAAATGAAAGTCGATTTTGATGAAACATTGCGCGGTCAGAATGAAATTAATGAAATGTTGGGGAAAGAGCAAGATTTTATTTCAGATCAGATAGAACTCATCAACGACGCGATAGCCCGGCTACAAATAGAGTTTAATGAAAAGAAAAAAGAATCAAAGCGCAAGCCTATAGGCTTTAAACCTTGTAAAGAAATATAGATATGTGGCTTGACATCCTATACATACTGATTGGGTTCGTCCTCCTCGTGAAGGGGGGCGACTTCTTGATTGACGGTGCGGTGGCGATAGCGCAACGTGCCAAGTTGAGTGCGATGGTGATTGGCATCACAGTGGTGGGCTTCGGCACGTCGATGCCCGAACTGCTGGTGTCGACACAGGCAGCGTGGGTCGGTTCGTCGGGTTTGGCAATCGGCAATGTGGCAGGGTCGAACATCGCCAACATCGCCCTCATTCTCGGTGTGACCGCCATGATATGCCCCTTGCCGTCGCAGCGCACGATGATGAGGATTGACATCCCCTTCATGCTGTTCGCCATGGTGCTGTTCATCGTGATGGCGATGACCGACGACACCATCCATCGGTGGCAAGGCATCACGATGGTGCTCCTGCTTGTGGCGTTCATCATCTGGGAGGTGCAGCGTTCGCGCAAGAAGACCAAGCGGGCTGAGGCGCAAGGCGAGGCGGAAGTGGTGGAGAAACCCTCCATGCCCCTGTGGCGTGCCATCCTCTACGTGCTGGTGTCGCTGGCGGCGATGGTGTGGGGTGCCGACCTGCTCATTGGCGGTTCCAGTGCCATTGCCATGGAGTTGGGCAACTACTTCGGCGTGGCGAAAGAAGAGATGGAGCGCATCATCGGGCTCACCGTGGTGTCTGTGGGCACGTCGCTGCCCGAGTTGTTCGCCTCGGTGATGGCGGCACGCAAGGGTGAGACCGACATGGCGGTGGGCAACATCATCGGCTCCGTGTCGTTCAACATCCTTTCGGTGGTGGGAGTGGCTGCTGCCATCACACCAATCCACGATGCGTGGAAGCCCTTCGCCATCGACTATGCGGTGATGCTGGGCTTGGGTCTGGTGCTGTGGCTCTTCTTGCAGACGCACCACAAGATTGTGCGCTACGAAGGTGCCATCCTGCTGACCATCTATTGCCTTTACATCGCCAGGACCTTGATGGTGTAGGGGAGGTGACTATTCAGCGAATCGCCCTCGGCGATGATCTGCAGAAATGAATTGCAATAATTGACGTCAGTTCGGTGTAAGAGCACTCACGGTCGGAAGTCCTTTTACCGCTTTGCGGGCTGCAGAAAAACAACAAAAAGCAGCCCCGGAAGTTTCCTTCCAGGGCCTTGCCTCTTGTGCTCTGCCTCTTACACGTTGGGCAGAGTGCGCTTATTTCTTATATCCGCATTTCGGACAAACACCTTTTTCATTCAGAGAAATTCCGCACAAAGGACACCTGTCAATATCCTTATGGCAATCAAATTCTTCAGAAGCTTTATTTACACCACTGCTAAAGGTTATCTTTGCAATATTCAGCTTATCCTTCAGCAAGTCATAAACAATCTTTATCATCCCCTCCACTGTCATCGTTTCTTTCGTCACAACCAGACGACAATCAGGATATGCCTTTGCCCATTCCGTACAGAAGGCCTCGCCCTTCATCTTGTTCTGCGGATGTCCGTCTTTGATTCCCTGCTTCTCATAAACATCCAGCACGGCAGGCAGCAACGGGTCATCCTCTCTCAGCACCAACGCATGGTCAAAGTTCTTGAGCACATCCCAAGCCAGTTTCTGAATCTCATTGCATGGGTAAACCATGTTGACACCTTGATTGATAGAATCCTCAACCTCAATAGTCAAGACTCCAGTGTGTCCATGCAGATATTGCGCTTCACCACGAAAACCATAAAAGCGGTGTGCATACTGCAAATCAAACGTTGTGATACTTCTCATAAGCATTCCTCCTAAATTTTTAAGGTCCTTAATTCTGCAACACTATTACAAATATAACTTTTTAAGTACCTGAGCAACAAAAAGTTGATCAGGGTTTTGCCATGTCGGATTTTTTACATATCTTAGTGTTGCAAATCAAAATATGTATCAAACCCGACCGACATGGCAAAGATAGCAATAAAATTTGAGAAACTCTCTCTTTTTGGAGTTTTTTTTTTAATAATGGAGGAATTTTTTTTAATAATGGCGGAATTTTTGTCAATAATGGAGGAATTTTTGTCAATAATGGAGGAATTTAACGTGTATTCGGTGAAGACCACAAATAATCACGGATGGTTGGGATGGTTCAACAAGCCATCAATCAGACCCTAACCCCCATCTATGAGCGTCAATTCATTAAGTCACTTAAAGTTAGATTTTTGGTTATCAAGTTATTGTAATAACTATTCTGCTTCGCATCTTGTTTGTATTCTTTACGACGTAGAACGAACACACCACAAGCGTAATTGAGTGGAGTGTGATTAAAACGAGTTGACGAGTTGAAACTTGTCAACTCGTCAACGAAAAAAATTAATATACGCTGTATGTGCAATACTGGGTGAGGAACGACTTGCTGTTGCGACCTCCAGTAGTGTTGGTAAAAATCTGTATCAAATCGTATGTGGCAAGCGAACACTTTAATGTTGCCTTCTTCGACTTGTTGGAAGTGCAATAGAACCAATAGTCGATATTGACATTGGAAGGCACATTGAAATTGGGTCCGAGGTCGATTTCTTCTATATATGCACTATTAAACATACTGCCGATACTTGTCACATTGTCAGCGCTCCATCCCGAGATGTTTATCTTCTTTGCATTGCCACAACCAGCGAATGTACTGCTAAGGTTCTGAACTGACGTAGTCTTCCAGCCGGAAAGGTTGATGGAAGTGGCAGTGCATCCCTTGAATGCGCTGTCCATTATGGTGGCGGAAGAGAAGTCGGCATCTACACATGTGAACTCACCGTTGCCGCCTACACCAGCGAACGCATTCTTCATATAGATGATATTCGACGTATTGCTCTTGCCGAACACAACAGTCTGAAGACTCTTGCAATTGCTGAATATAGAGGTGAAATCATTGGCATTATGGAAGTCAAACGAAGACATGTCCACCTTCGGCAACAGATAGCAGTTGGTAAACATCTCCTTAACTCCCGTTTCCTCCAACGATGTCTTGCTACAATTCATTTTCACATCGGTGAGCTTCTGACAATTCCAGAACATACGGTTGAAGGTTGTAACCTTATCAGTGTTCCACGAACTGATATCCACAGACTTGAGCGAATAGCAACGGTCAAACAGGTTGTTCATCGAGGTGACGTTGGACGTGTTCAACCCCTTCACGTTTACAGACTCCAGACCCTCACATAGAGTAAAGATGCTGGACATGTTGGTCACGTTTGAAGTATTGAGTGGAGTGAGGTCCACGCTCTTTAGCTTCTTGCAGCTAAAGAACATTTTTTCCATTTTGGTGCAGAGCGAGATGTCAAGTCCCGACAGGTTAACCTCCTCCAAGCCATCGCAATTACTAAACATTTTAGAGCAAGTGTTGCCGGTGCTTACGATTGCTCCGGGAGTGGAGACGGTGATGGTGGCGTTGGCTGCATCCCATTCCATGTAAACATTATGCAGCAAATTTTTATCATTGCCTGCTATCCTCTTGACATTGACGGGGAGACTACTTCCTTTATACCCATTATATTTGTCGCTATGGCCTATGATATTCACCTTCTTTACGTCGGCAATCACTCCTCCGTTAGCTTTTACGAGACTCTCTATATTATTTTTGAATCCTCCGTTGGCTTGTATCAGCGCTCCGGCATAAGTCTCCGACTTCTGGTTAAGCTTGAATGTAAACTTCTTGCTGATGTTGGTGGTTGGGGTTAAGGTGACGTTAGCACTCTTGTCCGTGCCGTTATAGTTGGCATATACGAAGAGTATTAGTTTCCCATCCTCCTTGGAGAAATCGTATATCCATCCCTGCTCGCCGAAGCACACGTCAAAGTCGCAGTTGGCTTCAATGGGTATTTCCACCCTTCCTCCGGCTGCTGGAGCTTCCACCAGAGTCTGCTTAACGTTAATGTATGGTTCATTCTGAACGTCAGGAGAACTTGGGGCATCGCCCTGAGCATAGTCAATGACAGACTCTGAGTCGAAGTCGGAGAGCCAGTCGGAATCCGTTGCGCCGCCGCTTGTCATCCAATTTGAAATCTTCGGGAACACCTTGTTAATCTTATATCCCTCAATGGTATGAGGCATATAGCCTTCCACCCTGAACGCCCATACGAGTCCTCCATTGTGGAAACTGCTATCGTCAGTGTTTGATGCGAATCGGGTTACTGCAGCGTTCTTCTCGTGTATCTCCACCCTGTTCCGTGTGTTATAGATGAAGAAGTTGAGGTCTTTGTCCCTAATGTTCAACTGTGGATTGCCGTCTAACGGTCGTGTGAGTATGATGGTGACATAAGGCAAGCTTTCCTGTGATATCTTTGGCAGATTAACATTGAAATAGCCGTTGCCTTTCTTTATGTTCTGTGCTCCGTTCACTCGGAAAACAGGAGTGCCGCTGGCATCAGATTCCGATACGTTCTCCACCGAAAGGCGTTTATCCGACGAGAGCCAGTTCACTTCGAGTCCGTCCACATCCACACCCTTTACCTCAACTCCAGGCACAAACGGCAGTTTGCCGCCTATGGCACGTATCTGAAGAGTGATTTCCAGGGTCTCCGAAGTATCGGACTTTCCATACTGTTTTCTGTAGCCAAGCACGAAGTCGTTCATATCGTAGTCGCCCATTTCTGGATACATGTCCTCAAAGAGCACTGTGCCATACACCGAGTTGTTGGGTGAGAACACCAAGGTCTTGTCGCTTCCCAACGGCGTCAGCGCCTCTGACGCGTCAGTAATCTCGTACGATATGTTGGCGGCACGAGTGAGAACCTGCTTTTTACCGATGTCAATGGTGCGCACCACTGTCTTGCCATCCTTGTCGAGGTAGGCAAGATATAGGTTTTCAAACGTTTTGAGTGTAGTGAGAGATACTGTTTCCAGTTTATCAGCCTCAAGCATTGTGGTACACATTAGTTTCTCTAAGTTCTCGTCCTCATATATATACGCACGAGTCGTTACATTGCTTATAAGCTGTATATCCACGTCTTGCGACATGTTCCAGTCAAAATCCAAAGGAACTTCATTACCTTCAGTATTCACGCCAGGGGGAAGATTGGTTTCCATTGTATCAACACAAGCACCGAGTGTTGTAAAGGCGATTGAAACGCCAGCCAACCTTAAGATTTTGCAAAAATATGGTTTAATGTTCATGACTTAAAAAATTTTGTGTAGTATAGTATTAATTCTCAATTTGGCACAAAGATAAAAAAAAATATTGAATTGTCCAAGGAATTAGACAAATATGTTTAATAATATCCTAAAAATATTCACTTTTCAAGTAGAAAGTGTAGTAGAAAGCCTTTTTTATGAAAAAGTTGACAAGTTGACTGTTGACTGTTGTATTATTCTGTAGAGTGTAGGGTGTTAGCGGAGCTGGCTTATATGTAGGGAATGTCGTTTAATTCTTTCAGTAGTGGACGCATAGAGGTCATCTTGGCATCTTGATGCTCCGTGCGTCCAGTTTTAATTGCTTTTTGCTGGTATAACGGCACTCCAAAGTAGTGAATCCGTGGGATTGATAAAGAAAAGGATTGACTTTGCAGATGATTCACATCATGCCGCTCGTCAATCCTCTTTTTTACCTTCTTCCACCTTGGTTGCACCCGACTGGTGACCGATGGCGAA
>JALFIX010000084.1 GCA_022775105.1 Prevotella sp.
TATTCTATCATTGGCAGAGAGGTCAGACACCAAGATTATGTCTATGTACAGAGAGTTGAGTGTGAAGAGCCGTGTGAGGGGAGACTTTCAAGCACGGTTCTGTGAGAGGGTGAGGGTGAAACTCCCTCGCTCTACTCGACCCTGTACCATCCTTTGTCATTGCCATAAGATTTTTTAATTACTTATGCCGCAAAAGTACAAAGAATTTTTGAAATTAGCAAGAAAATCGACGGAAAAATAGAGAAAAAGTACATTTTTACATTTTTACATTTTTACAGAGATAAGCATTCTCGGGCATGGAGTTTGAAATACAATAAAGAGATATATTTTATATTTAAATTATTATATATTATATTATTATATATAATAATATAATATATAATAATTCTTATAGACTTAGACAATATCTTATGAATCAGTGCAAAAAACCTTATCTCTGTAAAAATGTAAAATGTAAAAATGTAAAAGTGGAGTTTTTTGAGGCACTGCCTCAGTGAGCTAAAACGGCTCACCGAGAGCGCAAGAGTAGCTTCACCTGTTGTGGGGTGAAACGGCGTTGTGTGGCGATGTATCCCGTGGCGGCGAGACGTGGCACCCGAAAATCTGAGACGTGGCGCGGCGGGAGGTGCTACGTCTGAGTTTCATACACAGATTATTCTTAGGCACGGATTAACACGGCTTTTTTTCAAAAAAGACACGGCTGGGGCTGCGCATTGGCCGCAGGTGAGACGCCTGCGCTCCCACAGGCATCCGCATAGATGTGGGCTAAATATGCAAAGGGATATACTAAAGTATAGACACGGCTCGTTTGCGATTGTGCTAACTAAGCCGTGAACTTGCGAAGCAAGCCGTAATCACGAAGTGCCGTGATTAATATCAATGCGGAGCCAAAGCCGTGTCTTTTGAAAAAAGCCGTGGGATTCCGTGCCTAAATAAATAATCTGTAGACAAATAACTCGCAATAACTCGCAAGTTCGTGCCGATACGTGATGTTTCGGGAATTGAGGCATGGTGAAAGTTGTACCTTTGCATCGTGAAAAACAGCCCCCTCCCGTCCTCCCCGAGGGGAGGCGAGGATGTGACCGACCCTGGCAGCGGCAGTGATGGCACTTACAACTCTGGCGGAGGCGGCAGTGATAGGAGGTTATGGATTTTAAATACTATCGTTAGAAATTTATTATGCCTATCGAGGCAGTTTATTCTTAAGTATAATGAAATAAAGTACACCGGCTACCGTCAGGCATACAGGAAAGGCACTCCAGATGCCTACAAGACCGAAGCCGAAATAAATGCCTAATAACCAACTTAGAGGAAGCGAAACCACGAAATAAGCGAAGAAAGCCGCCCACATGAGCAGACGCATCTCACCTAATCCGCGCAGTGCGTTGGCAATGGAACATTGGAAGGCATCGCTAATCTGATACAGTATAAGCGGAATGACTGTAACTGCCACCAATTCGCCAACGAGCGGGTCGTTGGAGAACAGCGAACCGATGCTGTCGCGATACAGATATACAGGAACTGCCATAACCGAGGCTATGCCGATGATAATAAAGAAACCGCTCTTGGTGACATCCACTATGGCGCGCCATTCCTTCATGCCCGCAAAGTGGCTGACACGAATGCTGATGGCAGTGGCTATGCCGAGATAGATGTTATAGAAGAACATCGACGCGGTAATCATAATCTGATGGGCGGCAAGCGGTTTGGCTCCAGTCCAGCCTACGAAGATAGCCACGAGCGAGAATGCACCGCACTCGATGGTGGCTTGTATGGCTGAGGTCCATCCGAGTTTGTTTATCTGAGTGAATGTGGATTTTGTCTTTTCCGAGTCGGTCTTCATGGCTCCGTTTAGATATATGCGGTATTTCTTTCCCATGAAGAAGATGAGACAGAATAGCAGGGCGATGATTATTCGCGACACAGTGGTGGATATTCCCGCACCGAGGAGTCCTAATTCGGGGCACCCCACAACACCGTAGATAAGCAGATAATTGCCTATGATATTAAGGATGTTGGAGAACACAAGCACATACATCGATATCTTGGTGGAGCCGATGGTGTCGAAGAACTGCTTCATCTGGCAGCCTATTACGGCAAAGGGGATGGAGATGATGTTGACGATGAGATAGGGTCGCATCAGCGGCAGCAGTTCTTCGGGTTGGCCGAAGAAAGGCAGCGAGAAATAGAACGCCACGGCAAGGGCGGAGAGGATAAGCATGAGGATGATGTTAGCCCAAAGGCACGAGCGCATCACTGAGCCGGCTTGTTCGTTCTCGTTGCGTCCGATGAACGGGCCTGCTACGGGGGTGAGGGCGAAGTTGAAGCCAATGGCGAAGAGGATGAACAGGACAAAGATACCGTTGATGAAACTGGCGGCGGCGAGTTCCATCGTGGAGTGGTGGCCTATCATGAGGGTGTCGGCGAAGTTGAGGACAAGATTGCCTATCTGGCCGATGACTATCGGGGTGCCGAGCTTGATTAGGGTTTTGTAATGATGGGGCATGGTTTTTCTGGGAGGCTCGGCGGCAAAACCGCCGAGAACGGTGGCTGTTATGTACTATTATTCTTTCTTTTTTTTATTTGCCAGTTACTATTTTCTTTATTTCGTTGAGCTTGTTGAGGGCTTCTACGGGGGTGAGGTTGTTGATGTCGAGACCTATGATCTCGTCTCTTACCTGACAAAGGACGGGGTCGTCCAACTGGAAGAAGCTGAGCTGCATTCCCTCGCGGCTCTGGGCTATGGCTGCCGTAGGCTTGCCTGCACTGCCCACTCCGGCATTGTCGGCTTCGAGTTCCTTGAGTATGACGTTGGCACGACGGATGATGCTCTTGGGCATACCCGATATCTCAGCCACATGAATACCGAAGGAGTGCTCCGAACCGCCCCGCATCAGTTTGCGAAGGAAGATGACCTTGCCATCCACCTCTTTCACACTGACGTTGTAGTTCTTGATGCGACCGAAGTTCTTCTCCATCTCATTGAGTTCGTGATAATGAGTGGCAAAGAGAGTGCGTGCCTTTGCCCTTGGGCTCTCATGCAGATATTCCACTATTGCCCATGCTATGGATATGCCGTCGTAGGTGGAAGTGCCTCGTCCGAGTTCGTCGAATAGGACGAGCGACTTGGGAGAGACATTATTCAGGATATTGGAGGCCTCGGTCATCTCGACCATAAAGGTTGATTCTCCGAGGGATATGTTGTCGCTGGCACCCACACGGGTGAATATCTTATCCACAAGACCGATTCTTGCGCTCTCAGCAGGCACGAAAGAGCCTATCTGAGCCATGAGCACGATGAGGGCAGTCTGGCGCAGCAGTGCCGACTTACCAGCCATGTTAGGTCCGGTGATAATCATAATCTGCTGACCGTCGGAATCGAGCATGATATCATTGGGCACATACTGCTCGCCTATGGGCATCTGGGTCTCGATTACGGGATGGCGTCCTTGCTTGATGTCGATAACGTCAGACGAGTCGATGACAGGGCGCACATACTTGTGCTCCTGTGCAGTCTTTGCCCCCGACAAGAGACAGTCGAGATGGGCAATGAGATTGGCATTGGTCTGTATCTGCTGGATATATTCCTGAGTGGCGATGACGAGGTCGTTGAAGAGCTTGGTCTCAAGAGTGATAATCTTCTCCTCGGCACCGAGAATCTTCTCCTCGTATTCCTTCAGTTCCTCGGTGATATATCTCTCGGCCTGTGCAAGTGTCTGCTTGCGAATCCACTCCTGCGGCACCTGCTCCTTGTAGGTGTTTCTCACTTCAAGG
The DNA here is from genome assembly GCA_022775105.1 of Prevotella sp. GTDB lineage: Bacteria > Bacteroidota > Bacteroidia > Bacteroidales > Bacteroidaceae > Prevotella. Next base: position 3,775 of record JALFIX010000084.1, read on the forward strand.
TAATATCCAAATACATTGTTATATCCTATTTTCAGACTCTGTATTCCCGTCTTTTCGGCTTCCCTCTCCTGTATTTTCAGCAGATAGTCCTTGCCGTGATAAGCTATGCTGCGCAGTTTGTCGAGTTCCTCGTTTACACCGTCGTTGATTACTCCGCCCTTGTTTACAAGTTGCGGAGCGTCAGGATGCAGTTCGCGGTCAATCTTGTCGCGTATGAGTTCGCACAGGTTAATCTGGTCGCCCACCCTCTTGAGCACGTCGTTCTTGGCGTGTTCGCAAGCTGTCTTTATGGGCTTGATGGCCTGTAGTGCAATCTTTAGTTGCACCATCTCGCGCGGGGTGACCCTTCCCACAGCCACCTTAGACACCACTCGCTCCAGGTCGCCAATGCGATGCAGCTGGTCGTCGAGCAGTTCGCGGAATTCCGGTTCGCGGAAGAAATACTCCACAATGTCGAGTCTGTCGTTGATTTTCTTCTCGCTCTTCAGCGGGAAGACAACCCATCGGCGCAACATTCGGCTGCCCATGGGGGATATGGTATTGTCGATGACATCGAGGAGCGACTTGCCGTCCTCGTTCATGGGCGCGATAAGTTCGAGGTTTCTGAGTGTGAACTTGTCGAGCCTTACGTATTTTTCTTCCTCTATTCTCGAAATCGACGTGATATGTCCAATCTGCGTATGTTGCGTCATCTCAAGGTATTGCAGTATGGCACCGCTGGCGATGATGCCGCTCTTGAGATGGTCAACACCGAAGCCCTTGAGGTTCTTCACGCCGAAATGCTTAAGTAGTTTCTGCTTGGCTGTCTGTTCGGTAAACACCCAGTCGTCGAGCTGGAATGTGAAGAACTTGCTGCCGAAGTATTGTTCAAACTGCTGCTTGCGGTTGCGCTCGAACAGCACTTCCTTGGGAGAGAAATTGCTGAGAAGTTTTTCGATATAGTCGGGAGTGCCCTCGCCTGTTATGAATTCGCCCGTGGATATGTCGAGGAATGAGATGCCACAGGTGGATTTGTCGAAATGCACGGATGCGAGGAAGTTGTTCTCCTTGTAGTTGAGCACGTTGTCGCTCATAGCCACACCGGGAGTCACGAGTTCGGTGATGCCTCGCTTTACGAGTTTCTTGGTGAGTTTAGGGTCTTCGAGCTGGTCGCAGATGGCTACACGTTTTCCCGCCCTCACGAGTTTGGGCAGATAAGTGTCGAGAGCGTGGAAAGGGAATCCCGCCATTTCCGAGCCTTTGCAGCTGTTGCCGTTGTTGCGTCGGGTGAGTGTGATGCCCAATATACGCGATGCGATGACTGCATCTTCGAGATAAGTCTCGTAGAAGTCACCACATCTGAAGAGCAGCACTGCATCGGGATGCTTAGCCTTCAGTTCCACATACTGACGCATCATCGGGGTCAGTTCCTTGTCCTTGTCTGCCATATTATTTCTTCCTTATATATTATATGCAAAGTGCAAAGTTACACCTTTTTTTCGAGTAAACCAAAACAATTAAGTATTTTTTATTATTTCGTTGTGAAAAAGATTAAATCTAACACAGAGTTACAGAGTCACAGAGTTTTTCTCTGTATCTTAGAATAACTTAATAATTTTATCTCTGTATCTCTGTGCCTCTGTGTTTAAATATTAAGCCGCGAGGAAAATCCCCCTGACGGTTTAGGGAAAGTCCCCTTGTGGTTTAGGGATAATCATTTGTGTATGTCTAGAAATCGCCGTACCTTTGCACCAGAAATAAGAACAAAATGTATAACACTTTAAAAAGAATAAGATTATGAAGAAGATTATGATTATGATGGTGATGATGCTTACGATAGTAGTATCTACCAGTGGCAAGAACAATACAAGCGTGTCTAACGACAGAAACATGAGAAACGACAGAAACGTGACTGTCGTAGTAAACAACGGACATAACCACGGTACAAACGGTACCTCATGGCGCGGCAAGAAGCGAGTTTGCACCTGCAAGTGCCACAAGTTGACACCCTGCTGCGGCAAGCCGACTCCTCCCTGTAAGAAATGCGTCAAGCAGATGAGGAAAGGCACGCATCCAATGCCAAGAAGATAGAATAATTTTGCATTGCTTCATTGATACTTAGTTTAGGTTTTAGTTATTGTATTAGATTGTGGTGGCCACGTAGTGATTTACGAGGCCACCATTTTTTTAGGGGAGTTAAAGGAGTTAAGGGAGTTAAAGGAGTTAAAGACGTATGTTTTGGCCTTGATAATTTTAAAAGATTACGTAAACACTATTGTCCTTTAACTCCCTTAACTCCCTTTAACTCCCTTAACTCCTTAATGTTTAAAGTTAAGCGCGAAGCTTCCGGCAACGTGAAGCCATGATAGATAATACACCATGCCGTCGTAGTAGCGGTATTTGCCTGATGGAGGCTTGCTGTCCCAAAGGCGCTGAAGCTGCTCCTTGGCAAGCTCCTTGTGCTCGGGAGTGGAGTTGGCGAGGGCAAAGGCAGCCACTGCATTGGCTCCATACATGCCATGGGTGTATTCTTCAAATCGGGTCTTGCCGTCGAGACTGAAGCGAGCGTGCTTGTAGCCGTCGGACTTGAAGAACGACAACAGGCGCGACATCACCGCAGTCTGACGTTTCTTGTCCTTACCACAGAGATAATAGTCCATACCCACATTCATTGCACAACGGATGGCATCATACATATATATCGACGTGTCATATCCAGCATGAGGCCAGCGGTAGGCACTGCCGTCGTAATTGCTGTAGTCGGGATATAGACCGGTGACAGGGTCGGCTGAGTCGATGAGATGCTGACGTGCAGCCTTGGCAGCCTTTTTCCAGAAGGAGCGGTCCTTGGCAGCTACCTTGGCCCACTTGTCGAGGAATGCCGGCAACTGATAGGAGGGGTCGCAGAATTCCTTTCCCACCTTGTCGGGGACGAAGGTTATCAGATAGTTGTCGCGGTTATACAGGTTATACACCCCACCCTCACCTGTCTTCGACATGCACTTCTCAAGAATCTCGTTAGCTTCCTCGGCATATCGCGGTTCGTTCCATCTCTCGGCAGCGAGGAATAGAGCCGTGGCGAAATACAACTCGCCGTCAGAGGCATTGCTGTTGCCAATCTGCTTGCCGTCCCTTGTGCATTGCCAACAGAAATATCCGTCCCATGCACTGTCCTTGGGATAAGCCATATATCGTTTGGCCCATCGCCACAGTTTGTCAAACACCACCCGATGATCAGTCTGCACGCTAATCATCATACCGTATGACATACCTTCGGAGCGCACGTCGTTGCTGCCCGTATCCATCACGAAAGCCATTCCGTCGGATGTTTCGTAATACACGGTCTTCTGTCCTTCGGCATCAAAGAGTTTGATGTCGCCCGGTGTGAAGAAGTACTGCCACAGTTGTTCGAGTCTCTCGTCCACTTCTTTTTGGCTCTTGCCCAAGAGAGTAGAGAATAGATTTTCGGCATTCACTGCCACTGTTGTCATCAGGCATAGAGCAATCACTGCCAATAGTCTGTTTTCTTTCATGATAAAAATAGTTGTTAGAGTTTATAATTAATTCATTACAGCCACTGCTTTACTTTTTCCTCGGTCTTTTGCCATAGGATGTCGATGAGTGGATTCTCGGTGTATTTCCTCTTCAGTTTCTTGATGTGGCATGAGAGGTTGAATGTTCCGGTCTGTTCCTCCACTTCGGGCGACAGGAGCAGATGGATGGCAGTGGCGGCTCCTTGACGTGGAGTGCGTATGATGGGAGCGAAGACTGCCTTGGTTATAGGGTCGAACCACATCTTGAAGTATATTATATCCGTGGCTACAACTCCCGGGTCGGCACAGTTGACGGTGATGCCCTTGTCCTTCAGTTCCCTTGCCAATTTGAGAGTGAAAAGAGTGATGGCAAGCTTGGAGTTGCTATATGGGAAGATGCGCCAGAAGAACCCGCGGCATCCCGTATCGAAGAACGACGGGAAATATATTCTTCCCCACATATAAGTGAGTGAGGACATCGAGACGATACGGCTTCCGCGCTCCATGAGCGGAACAAGGAGACGGGTGAGCAAGTAATGACCCACATAGTTCACCTGCACAGTGCGCTCCATACCGTCCTCGGTGATGGTGCGTCCTTCCTGTTCGAGTATGCCGGAGTTGTTCATGAGTAATACCACCTTCTCTCCCCTACTCTTTATCTCGTCAGCGAAAGCTTTCACAGTCTTAAGTGAAGACAAGTCGATAGGGATAATCTCCACATCTTCATTGCCGGATTCAGATATTATCCACTTTCGCTTCTCCTCTGCCCTCTCCAAATTTTTGCTAGCCATGATGACATGATACCCCTCAATAGCTACAGCTCGTGCTATCTCAGAGCCCATACATCCGTCAGCTCCCGTGATTATCGCTAATTTCTTCATTATATTTAAATTTATATATCTTCAATCAACTTGTCAACCCGTCAACTTGTCAACTCTTTAATACAATATTGAATCTCGAGCCTTGAGCCTCGTAGCTGCGATCGACAGCAATGCTTGCGCCCATACGGTCGGCAATCACTCGTGCCAATGACAGTCCAAGACCAGTGCCCGGGATGAATTCATCCACCTTGTAGAATTGCTCGAAGATGCGCTCCTCGTCGCCCTCGGGTATTCCCTTGCCCGTATCGGTGACGGAGAATACGATGTTGCCCTCGGCATAGCTTGCACATTCCACAGAGACAAGTCCCTTGTCGGTGAACTTGACGGCATTGTCTATTATGCAATGCAGTATGCGGAGCAATCCCTTTTGGTTACATTCCAAGGTCACGAGTCCGCTGTTGTTCTTGGCTGAGAGTTCCACCCCATCCTTGATATTTTGGAAAGAGCTGCATGACATAGTCAAGAGTTCGCCGATATCCACTGTATCTACAGGCAGCGGTTCGCTGCTGCTCTCATATTGTGACATTTCGAGGAATGTGTTGAGCATCTGTGTCATGTGGGATGTTTGTTCACCGATGATGCCGGTGTAGTTTTGCTTCTGCTCGTCGCTGAGTTGTATGCCTGGAGTGGTAAGGAGTTGCACAAAACCATAGATTTGGTTGAGCGGTGTGCGAATCTCGTGCGACATATTCCTGATGAACGACTGCTTCATCTGATTGGCTTCTTCGATGCCGGTCTTTTCCTGACTGCTTATGTTCTTCGACCACTTGCGGTATTCTTCCGAGTGTATTCCGAAATGCTCATAGAATCTATTGTTGAAGTCGTTGGCATCCCTATAGCCGCACTGCGTCACAATATCATCTATAGACTTGTCGTCCTTGAGCATTTCGAGGCTCTGCTTTAGCCTTATCTCCTCGGGGTCGATATTCTCGGCATTGATGTCATCGCCGAGTTGCAGTCGAGTCAGCTGGTCTTCCTTCTGCATCATCTGGTTGATGGTAGCCACAATGGTCTTGTTGCGGCGGTTCAGCTTGCGGTTGAATCGCATGACAATCACAATGAATGTCACACCGAGCACCAACAGCAATGCCACGCCGATTAGCATATTCCTTTGCTTGGTAAGCTCCGTTTTCTGCTCTGCTATCTGCTTTTCCTTTTCTTGCGTCTCATAGATTTTCGCAAGTTCGCCGGCATCTTCCTCTTTAGTCTTCTTGTCAACACTGTCCCTGCATACATTTATTTTCTCCGCTACCTTTGCCGCCATGGCATAGTTTCCCATTTTATTATATACATTAAACTCATGATAGAGTACGTCGTTGAGATAATCCACGCCGAAGGTATCTCTGTCTTCCACGTAGAACTGTCTCGAAATGCCTATGTTTTCCAAAGCCTTTTTATAGTCTTTCTTTGAGATATAGTATGAAGTGTATCGTTCCCTGACATATGGTAAGTTCGCAGATTGTGTGGCTTCAGACATTTTTCTGTATTTTTCGGCTTCCTCAGTCTTGCCTAAGTCGTTGTATATATTATAAAACCACATATAAATATAGCACTTGCGGCTGTCGATATAAAACTCATTTATACCCTGAATCTTATCCGCTTTTTCTATCAGTTCAAGTAATTTCGGCAAGTATTTTTCTGCCTCCAGATCCTTACCGGCCGAATGTAGTGCTTCTATGATACCGATAGTGGTTCCATATACTAATTCAAAGTTTGGGGCTGAAGGCTCAGCATTGAGCAGTTTCACAGCAATATCATTAGACTTTAAATAAGACATAAGTCCTTCCTCTAATTCACTTATTACTATTTGGTTTCGTCCCATCAAATAATAACACAGGGCTTGTATATATTCAACCCCATTCTCATTTGCAATCTCCAAGGCTTCTTTCACAATATTTATGCTTTTTGCATAATTGTCGTTCATTTGTTCTATTTGTGCTATTGCTAATAATAAACCCAAATAATTTCTTAGGTCTTCCTTCTTGAAACGCGTGTCGGCTATTGCCAATTTGGCATAATGGATAGCACTGCGAAGTTGTGCAGAATTGTTATATATTCCGCTACGCAAGTAATTTATAAAATATGACGGATACTTACCAACCTGTTCGAGTGTATCGACAATGGCCAAGGCCTTGTCTGGATCACTAATACTTAATTGCAAGATGTAGCTTCTTGAATAGATAGTGTCATTGTAGTCTTTAGCACCGGCAGTCTTATCTCCAGAGCAGGCAATGAACATAACGGGTGCAACCAATAGTGCTGCAATGAATAAATTCTTAAGTTTTGTTTTCATAATGTTTTGTCTTTAATGTTTTGATTCTTTGAAATGTGCGTATTTTCCCTAAGCGTAACCGTGAACATTGAGCCTTGGGATGTGTAAGTGCGGTCGAGGTTGACTGTTGCGTCCATTCTCTTGGCAATCTCGCGTACGAGTGACAAACCGAGTCCTGCGCCGGGAACAAAGCTGTCAACCTTGTAGAAACGGTCGAAGATGCGTTCCTCGTCGCCTTCTGGTATGCCCTTGCCCGTGTCGGTAACAGTTAATGTTACATAGCCATCTTCATTGCTGTTGCACTCCACACTGATGTAGCCCGTAGGGGTGAACTTCACGGCATTGCCCACTAAGCATTGCAAGATGCGGGTAAGTCCCTTGCCATTGGTCTCGATGGTGTCCTTGCCGCTTTTGTTGCTGAATGTCAGTTCCACTCCTGCCTGTGGTTGCGGCACTGTGGATTGCACTATGCTTAGGGTCTCGTCGATGGAGATAGTCTCGCGTGGCAATGGCTCGTCGCTGCTCTCGTATTCCGAAAGCTCAAGGAACTTGTTTATCAGACGGGTCATGTATGTTGTCTGGTCGCTGATGATGTCGTTATACTGCCGTTTCTCCTCGTCGGAGAGCTGGATGTTCGGGTCGGTGAGCAGTTGCACGAATCCGAAGATTTGATTGAGCGGAGTGCGTATCTCATGCGACATATTCCTGATAAAGGAGTCTTTCATGTGTTTTGCCTCCTCTATGTCAGTCTTGTCCTGCTCGCTTATGTTCTTAGACCACTTGCGGTATTCCTCGGCATGTATGCCGAAATGCTCATAGAATTTCTTGTTGAATGCTTTTGCATTGCCGAATCCACATGCGGTGGCAATCTCGTCCATAGCCTTGTCGCCCTTAAGCATCTCAAGGCTCTGCATTAGTCTCATTTCGTCGGGATTGACGTTATTCGCGTCTTCGTTGAGGCGGAATCTTGTTAGCTCGCCTTCCTTCTCCATCATCTGGTTGATGGTGGATACGATGGTCTTGTTGCGGTGGTTCACCTTGCGGTTGAACAGCAAGAGGAGCACAATGAACGCCGTACCGAGAATCATCATAATCGTCACGACGATGAAGATGTTCTTGTGTTTCGACAGTTGGGCGTCCTTCTCAGTCAGCAGGCGTTCTTTTTCCTGCGTTTCGTATATTTTTGCAAGTCTTGTTCCTTCTTCCTCATTGTTGCGCTTGACAAGCGAGTCCTTCACGCAGTTTATAACCTCCGATTTAGCAAAAGCCTCGCGGTAGTTGCCTTGCTCCTGGCTGATGAATTTCTCATTATTAAGCACATAATCAATGAAAAACTCAGATATAGTGTCATTTGTCGCTAATGCATTTTTCCTTATGCGAGCTGTAATCTCAGCGAGGCGTTTCACGTCCTTCACATTGTAATAATGGTCAGAGACATGCGACTCGACAAAAAGCATACCCGCTAATTTTGACTTCTGTATCTTCGCAAGGTATTTTTCCGACTCCTTTATGTCGCCTGTTGCGTCATAATAGCTCATCAGTAATCCGTAGGTGTTGATTTGGCGGTATTCAACAAAACCTTCTACTGAATTCTCCACCTCTTCCAGTTTTTTTGTGACGTAAAGCAAATCAGGAATCAGTTTTCTTGCTTCTTCATATCTCTTGGCGCTAAGAAGGCTTCCCATATAGTTGCCTAAGAATGAGTAAGCATTATTGGCATTATTAAAGTCAGGTTGTTTTTCAAATGCCTTTATTATCGCGTCCTTACCTTCCGCAAAGAGTTTTAATCCACCCTCTTTATCACCGAGTTGTATCATACTTAGTGCCATAGGCTCAGTTGCGCTGATTATATACTCCTTTCTGTTGTTCTTTCGTGCCACTTCCATTGCGGCTTTTGCATATTGCAGGCTTTGGGCATACTGGCTGTTGGAATTGTTAATATCGGCAAGTGTGTTCAAAAGGGTAAAATGGCAATCTACATCTTTCTGTAGTTCGAGGGAGTCTTTCAATACTTGTTTGCCATAATAGTCCGCCATTTTGTAATCTGTGTAACCATTGATATATACAGCAAAACGCATATAATTGATTTCATAAGGCTTTGCCTCCTTGTTCATCTCCATAGTGTCGATGATGGCAAGGGCACGTTCTGGATTATGAAGGCTTATCTTAGCGACATATTCCCTCGTGTGCGTACTATCGACGCCAGCCTTGTTGCCCTCTGTCCGTTTGCCAGAACATCCTGCCAGTATCATCAGTGTAATTACCGACAATGCCGTAATTATATTATGTTTTGTTGTTGCCTTCATAAATTACAGTGAATTAGTCTTAATTTTTATTGTAAACCGTGAACCTTTGTCCTTGTATTTTCTGTCGAGATATACCTCGGCATCTATTCTCTTTGCGATGAGGCGGGTTAATGACAAACCAAGGCCGGATCCTGGGGTGAATTCATCAATCTTGAAGAACCTCTCGAAGATGTGCTCACCTTCGCCAGAGGGAACGCCACGTCCCGTGTCGGTCACTGTGAAGATGGTGTTGTTGTCCTCGTCTTGTGTACATTCGACAATGATACAGCCTTGGTCGGTGAACTTTGCGGCATTGTCGATGAGGCAGAGCAACATACGCACAATGCCTTTCCTCTCGGTGAAGATGGTTTCCACTCCGCTGATATTGCGGAACAACATCTTAACATCCTCATTTGGCTTGGTGCATTTCGACTTCACCTCGTCAAGTATCTCATCTATAAATACTTGTTGAATGTCGTGCGAGTGTTCGTCGCTCTCATATTCCGACATCTCGATGAATGTGTTGAGCATGTTGGTCATATATGTTGTCTGTTCGAATACAATGCTGCTGAACTGATTCCTCTCCTCCTCCCTGAGGTTACTGTTAGGGTCGGTGAGAATCTGTATGAAACCGTTAATCTGGTTGAGAGGGGTGCGTATCTCGTGAGACATGTTTCTGATGAAGTTGTCCTTGATGCGTTCGGATTCCGAATCCCTTTTCAATACTTCCTTCTTCAGTTCCTCGGATTCACCGATTCTGACAGTCCATTTTATATAGTCCAATGGAGCTATGCCAAACCTTGCCTCGAATTTCGAGCATAATGACGCAGTATTGCTGAAACCACATTCGTGTGCAATCTCACTGAGACTCTTGCCTTTTTCCTGCCTCATCATGTTTGCTGCCATGAGAATGCGCAGTTCCTCGGGATTTTCTTGTGTCTCAGCTTCATCAGTCTCTGTATTGCCAAGGCGGAGTCGTGTCAGCTCATCCTGCTTCTCGATGATGTTGTTGATGGTGTTCACAATGGTCTTGTTGCGCTTGTTGAGTCGGCGGTTGTATATCACCATACCGGCAATGAGGAGGACGGTAACACACAGGATAATGGCAAACATCTTTATGGCATTTTTCTGCTTATAGAGCTGATAGTTCTTGTATGCAATCTCGCGTTCCTTCTCCTCTATCTCGAATATCTTGGCTTGTCTCATGCCGTCCTCTTCATTGTTTCGTCTGGATAGGGAGTCCTCTATGTTCTTTATCGTCTCTGCTTTGGCAAGTGCCTCACGATAGTTGCCTTGTTCCTTGCTGATGAATTTCTCTTTGTCAAGAACATAATTGATGAATAATTCCGAGATGGTGTCATTAGTGGCAATGGCATTTTTTCTTATCCGCTTTGTCACCTCTGCCAGATTCTTCAAGTCCTTGATATTGAAATAATGCTCTGAGATAAATGCCTCTATTGTATTTGTACTTGCTAATGGAGACTTCAGAGTCTCTGCCAGATATTTTTCTGATTCCTTTATGTTGCCTGTCTTGTCGTAATATTCCATAAACAGACCATAGATATTGAGCCGTTGCAATTTAATGGAGCCAACCAGTTCATCATCCATTTCTTTCATCTTCTCGTTTAAGTGTTGCAAGTCGGGGATAAGATTTTCTGCCTCTTCAAATCTATTGGTGGCCAGAAGTCTTGCCATATAGTTGCCTACAAAGGAATAGGCACTGTTGGATGTTTGGAAATTTGGGTTCTTGTCAAATGCAGACATTATCACATTCTTTCCCTCTGTAAAGAGCTTGAAACCTCCATCAAGGTCGCCGAGGCTTATAAGGCTCAATGCCAAAGGTTCGGTGGCTGCAATCTCTAACTCCTTGTTGTTGATTTTGCGTGCCACGGCAATTGCCGTTTTCGCATACTTGATACTTTGAGCATATTGCCCAGTTGAATGTGCTATGCCGGCGAGGGTTTTCAATATTGTGTAGTGGTGTTTTACGTCTTTCTGCGATTCAAGGGAATCCTTCAATGCCTGTTGACCATAATAGTATGCCATCTTGTGGTCGGTAAATCCGTTGAGATAAACGGCACAGCGCAAGAAGTTGATTGTAAACGCTGTCTCTTTATTTCTCATCTCCATTGTGTCGATGAGGGCAAGGGCGTGCTCTGGCTCCTGCAGGCTTATCTTTGATACATAGTCAGCTGTAAGGGTGCTATCATTACCCTTACTCACTCCTGTTGCCCGTCGGTCGGAACAGGCAACAAGCAATGACATTGCAAATATTGTTATTAATGCAAGAAATAAGTTTCGTTTCATTAGTTTCATGCTGTCGTTTTTATTGTGATTCTATTCTTTTTATTTCATCTTTTATACATTTTGGAAGTTCTTCATTCAGATGCTGGTGGCATGCCATGTCGAGGGTGTACATTCGGGCGATGCAATAGTTGCTGTGATGGCAGTTGCAACGGGCGCACTCCTCTGCCTTCATGCGGTTGACGAATCCTGGCTCGTTGAGTAGGGCGCGTCCCATCTGGACTGCCACGAAACCATCGTTCAATACCTCATCTATCTTATCCCTGGCTACCAATCCTCCCACATATACCAATGGCATATCGGGCAATGACTCACGGAACTTCAGTGCATCCTCAAGGAAATAGGCTTCCTTGAACGGTACAGTGGGAATCATATACTTGCCCACCATCCTGACTCCGTATTTCAACCACCAGCAGGTCATGTAGTGCGTCATGGTGCGGATAGGCATCTCGCCACGCATCACATACATCGGAGCTTTGCTCACAAATCCTCCGCTCAACACAAGTGCGTGTGCTCCATTCTCTTGCAGCCGCTTTGCCACCTGCAGAGTCTCGTCGAGTTCCATTCCGCCCTTGAATCCGTCGCGCATGTTCATCTTCACGAATACTGCCATGTCATTGCCGGCAGCCTTCATCACCTCGTCCATACACATATCCATAAAGCGCATGCGGTTTTCGAGCGAGCCGCCGAACTCGTCCTTACGGTGATTGGTTGAAGGAGAAAGGAACTGGCTGATGAGATAACCATGGCCTGCATGAACCTCAACGGCATCAAACCCGGCCTCTCTTGCCAATCGTACGGAATCGCCGTAAGCCTTGGCCAATCCGGGTAGTTCATCCGCACGAAGACCGCGGACAAAGGTCGGGGAATAGAGGTTGAATCCCCCACTCGCCCCTACCGGCAGACAGCCACATATATTCTTGTGAGACATATTGCCGCAATGTCCCAACTGTATCGAGGCGGCAGCCCCTTCCTTATGCACTGCATCCGTCAGTTCCCTAAGTCCAGGAACTATCTCCGGTCTCATCCAAAGCTGTCTCTCAAATGACAAGCCGCTCTGGCATACAGCTGCGTATGCAACGGTGGTCATCCCCACCCCACCCTTTGCCACAGAATGGTGATAATCAAGGAGTTGCTTAGAAGGAGCATTTCCCGGACACATACTTTCAAAGGCAGCCGAACGGATAGTTCTGTTGCGTAGGGTCAGAGGACCTATTTTTACAGGTGTGAATAACTTCGATTCCATAGTTATATTATTATGAGTTGATTAATAAACGAAAGGTAAAATACGTTTTCGGGAGCCAACAGCATCACCGAATTCATCGCGATAACGCTTGTGGATGGCGGCTGCACGGGGAACGAGATTGGCTGCTGTCCATACCACAAACAACCAGGCTGCCGGGGTGGAGCAGAGTAGGGCGAAACCTGTCCATTCCACCAACTCTCCAAAGTAATTGGCTGATGTCACATATCTGTAAAATCCCTTTTGAGGCAGGTAATGACTATTGTCTCCAGGTTTTCGCAGATGGCGTATGACATGGTCGGAATGAAGGTTTATTCCCATACCTGAGAAGAATATCGCGATTCCCGCAATTGCAGTGGGGTGGGTGAGGTATGCCGCTCCATCGTTATATGCCGATGGAGGCAACGTGAACAGGCTGGTGCCTATAACTAAGCCGTTGATGACGTTGAATATGACCCCCATCAGCATGATGGCGACAGGCATTTGGCTCTGGCCTTTCATCATAAGGGGGAATATGAACGAACGCTGGAAATAATGAAGTTCGAAGAGCAGAAACGCAAGAAAAGCGGGTAGGGTAGTGGGTGTGCCGTTGCTTGCCCACATATATAGCATCACGAAAAACACCGGGGCTTCCATCAATATCCAAGCCACCTTGTTATTGATGGATAATCCCCACTGCTTTGTTCGGAATATTCCATAACCCGCCTTTACAAAATACAAGGCAATGAAGACGATGACAGCTGTCACTGCCATCACCCACATTATCATGCAATATGTATCTGCTCCCATCCCTTTAATTCTTTAATCCTTTAATTCTTTAATATTTCAATTTCATCGTCTCCTGGCTTATATATAATGCCAAAGCATTTCACGTTGTTAGCCGAGCGATATGTCTTCATCTCAACCTTGTCCCATCGGATCTCGTCGGTGCGCTGTGCCAATGGTGCATGGGGGATGATACTGCCGTCGCGAACGAGGATTACGCATGGTATCTTGCCTGTCTCAATGGTTTGATAACCACTGTTATATACTTTACCGCTCTGATAGTCAATCCATTTGCCTTCGGGCAGATAGCACATACGCGACTTGCCGCTTTCGAGTAGGGGAGCGACGAGAATCTGTGAGCCAAACATATATTCGTCCTCTACGAGCCATGCTCCAGGGTCATTCGGGAACTCCACGAGCAATGCGCGCACCATAGGCAAACCGCGTTCTGAGCAGTCCTTGGCCTGTGAATATACATAAGGCATGAGCTTGTATTTCATCTCGGCACTCTCGCGGAAAGCGTCGGTCAGTCCCTTGCTTATGAGCCACGGTTCTGTAGGAGGTGCTCCATGCGCACGGCTATGACTTGAAAGGAAACCGAACGGCAACCAACGGCGATATAAATCCTCCGGTGTTTCGGTTACGAAACCGCCTATGTCATGACTCCAGAATGAGAAACCACTAAGTCCAAACGATAGTCCACCGCGTAGGTCGCCAATGAAGCCTGTGTTTGTTGTGGCAGCATCGCCTCCCCAGTGAAGGGGATAGCGCTGTGAGCCTGCCCATGCACTGCGTGCCCATATAACGCCTTCATTGTCAGCTGAGTTGGTCTTGACAGCTTCCCATAATGCCTTGTTGTATCTGAGAGGATAGATGTTATGCTCATACAATCCTCCCTTGCCACTATGATAAAAGCCGTCGAGTGGGGCAGCCTCGCCGAAGTCGCACTTGATGGCTCCTACTCCCTGCTTTACAAGTCCAGCTATCTTCTGTTGATACCAATTGACAGTCTTGGGGTTGGAAAGATCGAGCACTGCATCCTCATAAGGAGATGAACCGCAAGCATTCTTGACAGCCATACCGCCGTCGAGCAGTTCGTTGAAGAACTTGTTCTTGGGAGTGAAGTAGGGGAGTTGCCACAGACAAACGTGGAATCCGTCCTTGCGCATCTGTTTCATCATCGCTACGGGGTCTTCGAAACGGTCGGCTGCAAATTGATAGTCGCATTGCCAGTCAACGCCGAACCATCCGGTGTCGAAATGAATAACGTCAGACGGAATCTTGTATTTACGTAGGTTTGCGGCAATATCAAGTCCCTCTTTCTGAGAGAAATAAGTTATACGGCTCATCCATGTGCCGAATGTCCAAAGCGGAAGCATAGGACTCTTGCCCGTAATATCAGTATATTCATTCAGTATATCCTTTGGCTCGCCGAAGAAGATGAAGAAGTCCATTTTCTCGTCTGCCATATACAGGCTCTGAGTGCCGATATAACTCTTTCCGAAGTCACAGGTTACGGGAGCTGACGTGTGCATGAATATGCCATATCCACGGTTACTGAAATAGAAGGGAACGGGCTTGTACATTCCCGGTGTCTCAGGACCTTGCGGGTCGGTGACAAAGAGATTGACTTTCTGTCCCACCTTGTTCAGTGATGTAAAGGATTCTCCACATCCGTAGATTCTCTCCTGTGGAGCAAGTGAGAACACAGGATTGATACTGCGGGAATTGTCCGTTCCGCGCTTTATGAAGTTAAACGGGAGAATTTTCACTTGTGTGGAATCGTTGTCTCCCAATGTGCGTGTCTGAGTAAGTATGCGTCCGTTTTTGTCTTTCAGTACTATACGCCACGGATATTTCTGTATTTCAACAGTACCGTGAGCGGAAGAGTAGGAGAGGGTCTTGCTGTTTTCACTCATCTTCCACGCACCGCTGTCGCTTTTGGGTATGCCGCAAAACATAATGTCCTCAGCGTCATTGTCTTTCGGTTCAATGGGAGTGGTGAGCATTGTGATGCGAACGGTTCGCGGACTGACAAAGCGCACTTGGAATTTCAGTTGCGGGTCGTTGTCGTATGCCGTTTCTGGGAAGTCAAGCATTTGTAGTCTCTGAGGCCAGAAACCGTTGGTGTTGAATGCCTGTCTCGGTGCAATGCGATAACGGTTCCACTTCACCTTTCCTTCTGCCTTTTGGGCATTGAAGTCAGAGAGACTGTCTGCAAAGAAATAGGTGTTTGCAAGGTCACTGAAGTCTGTGGACATGTCCTTTGGCTGGTTCATCAGATAACTGACACCCTCGTTGGTTATTATTTGTGCCTGACAATTCATCGTGACTGCCAGGAGCAAGGTAGTAAAGATTGATTTTGTTGACATACTTCTTTGGTTTTATTTGAGTTGTTTTCTTTTGTAACCAAGCATACAGACAATGCCGATAATTATAAACGGAATACTCAGCAGTTGTCCCATGTCGATTGGGAGAGAGGCTTCGAAGGCTTCCTGGATCTCCTTGGTGTATTCGATGAAGAATCTCGCCGTGAAGATATAGGTAAGACACAAGCCGAAATAAAATCCGGTGCCAACCCTCTTGGGATATTTCTTATATACCGCAAACCCGATGAACAACAGGATGATATACGTAATAGCCTCATACAGTTGTCCAGGATGTCGCGGCATCATATCCACTCTTTCGAATATGAATGCCCAAGGCACGTCTGTCACCTTGCCTATTATCTCTGAGTTCATCAGGTTGCCCATTCTAATAAAGAATGCAGCAATCGGGGTGGCTATGGCCACATTATCGAGAACAGTCCATATTCCCACTTTTGTCTTTCTGACATATAGCCATAGTGCAATCATCAGACCCAGTGTGCCGCCATGACTTGCAAGTCCTTCATATCCAGTGAATTTCCAACCGCCTTCGGGCAGGAAGTGGATAGGAAGTATCATTTCTACGAAATTGCTGAACGACGTGAGATAATAGTCGGGTTGATAGAACAGGCAATGCCCGAGTCGTGCACCGATGAGCACTCCAAAGAAACAGTAAAAGAACAGAGGCTCAAACAGTTCGGCTTTTATACCTTGCTGCTTGTATAGCCTTTTGACTATCAGGTAAGCTCCGAGTAAACCCAATAGCCAGCATAATCCATACCATCTCAATCCGAATATGGTGGTGAGACTTGGATTCCAGTTTATGTACAGTTCCATAATTTTTTAAACATTAAACCTAAAGTGCATGATATCACCGTCCTGGACAACATAGTCCTTGCCTTCGATACCGAGTTTTCCGGCATCCCTGACAGCTGACTCTGAGCCATACTGGATGTAATCATCGTATTTGATAACCTCAGCACGGATGAATCCCTTCTCGAAGTCGGTGTGGATAACTCCCGCACATTGCGGAGCCTTCCAACCCTTGTGGTATGTCCATGCCTTCACTTCCATTTCACCTGCAGTGATGAAGGTCTCGAGATTAAGTAAGTTGTATGCTTTTTTTATCAGTCGGTTGACACCGCTCTCTTCGAGTCCCAATTCTTCCAAGAACATCTGTTTGTCCTCGTATGACTCCAGTTCAGCAATATCCTCTTCGGTCTTGGCTGCTATAATCATTGCTTCAGCACCTTCTTCAGCTGCCAACTGCTCAATTTTCTTGGTGAACTCATTTCCTGTCTTAGCTGCTGACTCGTCAACATTGCATACATAAAGTACTGGTTTTGAAGTCAGAAGGAAGAGGTTGCGGGCAGCATCCTGCTCCTCCTTGGATTCAAATTCCACGGTGCGGGCGTTCTTGCCTTGCTCCAACACCGCCTTATATGCTTCAAGGACAGTCACTTCCACCTTAGCATCCTTGTTGCCCAACTGAGCCACCTTTTGCTGTTTGGCCAGTCGGCTCTCAATTGTTTCAAGATCTTTCAACTGCAATTCCGTATCGATGATTTCCTTGTCACGGATAGGGTCGATAGTGCCGTCAACATGTGTGATGTTGTCATCCTCAAAACAACGGAGAACGTGGATGATAGCGTCAGTCTCACGTATATTTCCAAGGAACTTGTTGCCAAGACCTTCGCCCTTGCTTGCACCTTTTACGAGACCGGCAATATCAACAATCTCACAAGTGGCGGGAACGATGCGTCCCGGATGCACCAGTTCTGCCAGTTTTGTAAGTCTTTCGTCCGGCACTGTAATCACACCTACATTAGGCTCGATTGTACAGAACGGAAAATTAGCTGCCTGCGCCTTTGCGCTTGACAGACAATTAAATAGAGTGGACTTGCCCACGTTTGGGAGTCCAACGATACCACATTTTAATGCCATATTTCTTATAAACGTTTATATTCTTTGTGCAAAGATACTGCATTTTTGCAACATATCAAAGCATTTATACTTTTTTAATTCTATAATGTTTTAATATTTTAATTCTTTAATTTTTTAATTCTTAATCAGTGTGCCTCAAGCCAATTCTCTCCCCAACCGCAGTCAGCCACCAATGGCACTTTCATACTGAATGCACTTTGCATCTCTTCCAGTACGATTTTCTCCACCTTTTCCTTTTCTTCTGGATAGACACTGAAGTTGAGTTCGTCGTGCACTTGCAGAATCATCTTGGAACGAATACCTTCCTGATTAAAGCGATTGTAAATATTTATCATCGCAACTTTAATGATGTCTGCTGCCGTACCTTGTATAGGTGCATTGATGGCATTTCGCTCAGCGAATCCCCTAACCGTAGCGTTACGTGAGTTGATGTCAGCAAGATAGCGTCTGCGCTTGAATAGGGTTTCCACATAACCGTTCTTACGTGCTGTTTCCTTCGCAGTTTCCATATATTCCTTCACTTTAGGGAATGTCTCGAAATATCCGTCTATCAGTTGCTTTGCCTCGTCACGACTTATGTCGAGTCTCTCTGCAAGTCCGAATACAGTTATTCCATAAATGATACCGAAGTTGGCACGCTTTGCCTTAGTACGCTGGTCGCGTGATACCTCGTTGATGTTTTCCTTATATATCTTGGCAGCAGTGGCAGCATGAATGTCATAACCCTCGCGGAATGCCTCTATCATATTCTCGTCATCGCTGAGATGAGCCATCACTCGCAGTTCTATCTGACTGTAATCTGCTGAAAAGAACAGACAGCCTGCTTCTGGTATAAAAGCCTTGCGAATTTCCTTTCCGTCTTCTCCCCTCACAGGAATATTCTGCAGGTTAGGATCACTTGACGACAGTCTTCCTGTCGAAGTTATTGTTTGGTTGAATGAGGTGTGAATACGTCCTGTTCTCTTGTTGACAAGAGAGGGTAGGGCGTCTATATATGTACCGAGTAGCTTCTTCAATCCTCTGTGTTCCAAAATATTTCCAACTATCTCATGCTTGTGCTTCAATCCTTGCAATACTTCTTCATTGGTGACATATTGACCAGTCTTTGTTTTCTTTGCTTTTTCAACTATTTTCAATTTGTCGAAAAGTATTTCGCCAACTTGTTTTGGAGAAGCTATATTGAATTCCTGACCGGCAAGCTTATATATCTTCTCTTCTATATCCTTTAGCCTGTTAGTCAAAACTTCTGACGTTTCTTTCAGCGAATCTGTGTCAAGACACACTCCGTTCATCTCCATTGATGCTAATACAGGCATTAATGGCATCTCAATTTCATAGAACAGATGTTCCACTCCTGCTTTCTCAATTTCTTTTTCGAGAATGTTTTTCAGTTTAAGAGTAACGTCCGCATCTTCGGCTGCATATTCATATACATCCTCTGGTTTAAGGTCTCTCATGTTCTTTTGACCTTTTCCCTTCGGACCAATCAGTTCGTCAATATGGATAGTCTTATATTTAAGGTATATCTCAGCAAGGTAGTCCATATTGTGATATAGTTCAGGTTGTATCACATAATGAGCTATCATAGTGTCGAACATCTTTCCTTTCAATGTCACTCCATAGTTGGCGAGAACCTCTAAGTCATATTTGATATTCTGTCCCACTTTCAGGATTTTCTCGTCTTCATATAGCGGTTTGAAGATATTAACAATTCGCAAGGCTTCTTCACGATTGGCAGGTACAGGTACATAGAAAGCCTTGTTTTCCTCTACAGAGAAGCTCATTCCTACCAATTCTGCTTCTATTGCATTAGTAGAAGTGGTTTCCGTGTCTAAACTGAGAATTTTAAATGTCATTAAAAAGTCACATATTTTCTTTATTTCTTCCTCATTGTCAACGAGTTTGTATTCATAAGGTATGTCTTTTAGGCTCGCAAAACTCGAATTTTCTGCGCTTTCCTCCCCGTTGGTCGTAAATTCTGCAAATAAATCGAGTTGCAAGTCAGCCTTCTTTGGACTTTTTTGTGTTTTTTTAAGAACACGATCAATAAGAGTCTTAAATTCGAGGTCTTCGAATATGTTCCTCAGTTCATCTTCATTTGGCTCTTGAATTTTCAAATCATTAAGATTCAGTTCCATCGGAACGTCTGTCTTTATAGTTGCAAGATATTTGGAGAAGATGATTTTCTCCTTGTTCTCTTCCACCTTTTTCTTCATTGCCCCTTTCAGCTGTTCTGTGTTGGCAACAAGATTTTCTATACTGCCGAATTCCTTTATAAGTTTAATGGCAGTCTTTTCACCAACACCCGGACAACCTGGAATGTTGTCTGAGGCATCGCCCATCAGTCCTAGAAGGTCAATAACCTGGAGTGGGGTAGAGAGGTCATACTTTTGCTTTACCTCTTCAACTCCCATTATGTCATATCCAGCATTACCAAATTTTGGTCTGTACATATATACATTATCCCTAACCAATTGGCCGTAGTCCTTGTCAGGCGTAAGCATATATGTGGTAATACCATTTTCACCTGCCCTTAATGCCACAGTACCTATTACATCGTCGGCTTCATAACCCGAAACTTCCAACGTTTTTATGTTCCAGGCATTAAGAATTTTCTTTATAATTGGCACCGCATTCTTAATATCTTCCGGGCACTCTTCCCTCTGTGCCTTGTATTCGGGGTACTGCTCATGCCTGAATGTAGGGCCTGAGGGGTCAAATGCCACCGCGATATGCGTAGGATTCTCCTTTGTGAGCACTTCATTAAGCGTGTTCACAAACCCCATTATCGCCGATGTGTTCATACCCTTGGAGTTGATCCTCGGATTGCGTATTAATGCATAATAAGCACGATAAATCAGTGCGTATGCGTCTAAAAGAAACAATTTATTCATAATCTTCGCTATTTTGCGTGTAAAATTACTAAAAAATTTCGCAAGTCTGAGATTTTTTCACTAATTTTGTGACAAAATTCTGCAAATGGATAAATTATCTATCATAAAACGACCCATCGAGGGTGATTTAAACGACTTTTCGAAGTTGTTTAGTGATGCATTGTCTCACTCCAACGGACTTCTTGCCTCTGTTCTCGAACATATAAAAAAGAGAACCGGCAAGCAGATGCGTCCTATGCTTATTTTGCTTATTGCAAAGAACTATGGAAAGATTTCTTACGTGACGCAACATTCGGCAGTAGGACTTGAGTTGCTTCATACTGCAAGCCTTGTTCATGATGATGTTGTGGATGAGAGTGAGGAACGTAGAGGGCAGAAGTCGGTCAATGCTCAATATAATAATAAGGTTGCTGTTCTTGTAGGTGATTATCTGCTTTCCACGGCATTGCTGAATGTCTCTTTAACGCATAACAATTTAATTGTACAAAATCTCGCAGAACTGGGTCGTACACTTGCTAAAGGAGAGATACTTCAACTGTCAAATATTGAAAATGTTGAAATATCAGAAGATGTTTATTATCAAGTGATTGAACAAAAAACAGCCGCCTTGTTTGAGTCCTGCTGTGCTATTGGTGCTCTTTCTGCCAATGCTTCTAACGAACAAATAGAATTGGCAAAGAAATTCGGACATGACCTTGGTATTATCTTCCAGATAAAGGATGATATTTTTGATTATTATGATTCTGATGAAATAGGTAAGCCAACCGGTAATGATATGGCTGAAGGTAAGTTGACTTTACCAGCCATCTATGCTCTTAATTCCACTGGCAATCAGACTATGCTGGATATTGCCCGAAAGGTTAAGGATGGTACCGTTTCCCAAAATGAGATAAAACAGCTTGTTGATTTCACAAAAGAACATGGTGGTATCGAATACGCAGAAAAGGTTATGTCACAATTACATGCTGAATGTAAGAAGTATATTTTGGATAATGTTTCTGATCCTGATATACAGGAATCGCTATTTAATTATGTTGAATTTGTTATACAAAGAACAAAATAACTCATATTAAATTTTCTTCCCTACTTTAATAGGTTGTAAAGTTAAGGAAGTTATAGAAGCGAGAAGACTATTGTCTTTAACTCCTTTAACTCCCTTAACTTCCTTAACACCCCCAAAATAAATCAGAAGAATTTTGTTTCCTCACCCAATATTTCGCTCAGTAGCATATTGGCAAGCCTGCTTGTCCCGAGTCTAAGCCACTCGTTGGTGAGCCATTTTTCGCCTAAGACCTCTTTTACGATCGTGTAGTATATAAGTGCGTCCATGACGGAATTAATGCCTCCAGCGGGCTTAAAACCAATCTGAATGCCCGTTTCTTCATAGTATTCCTTAATGGCCTGACACATTACGTATGCTGCCTCTGGTGTTGCTGCTGGTTCGAGTTTGCCAGTGGATGTCTTTATATAGTCGGCTCCGGCATACATTGCAATGATTGATGCCTTCTTGATATTATCAGCAGTCTTAAGGCATCCTGTTTCTAATATTACCTTCATCTTATGTTCACCGCATACGTCTTTCAATTCGTTTATTTCGTCGGCTACACCCTCATAATCTCCGCTAAGGAATTTGCCCACAGGCATCACTATGTCAATCTCTGTGGCGCCGTCTTTTATCGCCAACGCAGTCTCCGCCACCTTCACCTCAATAAGTGCCTGAGACGAAGGGAAACTGCCCGAAACGCATGCTATTTCCACACCATCCACTTCCAATGTCTCGCTCACGGTCTTGGCGAAGCATGGATATACGCAGATCGTAGCCACGTGGGGTAGGTCAGGGTAGGCCTCGTCAAACTGGTTGACTTTCTCAGTGAAGGCGAGAACACTTTCCTCGGAATCTGTTGTTTTGAGGGTTGTCAGTTCCACACTTCCCATCAGGAATTTCTTCACTTCGAGTTTGTCATTCTCGTGTACTTTCTCTGCAATAATCTTCTTCACTGCATTACGCACTTCCTCGTCAGAGATATTAGTACGATACTTACTCAATGCCTGCTCAAACTTGTTGAGCGGTCTTTCTTCTCTGTGTTCATGGTCATGATGATGACCGCAGTTGCAATTTTCACTCATAAATTCTTGTTTTTGTTGACGAGTTAACTCGTCAACTTATTATTATTTATATGTCTATTTTTGTCTCTTGAAGTCTTCTTCTCGATGTTCTTTTTCAATGCCTCTGTGAGGTCAACACCGGTTTGATTAGCGAGGCACATCAGTACCCATAACACGTCTGCCATCTCGTCTTCAAGGTCGTGCTTTTCGCCTTCCTTGAAACTCTGGTCGCCATACTTTCTCGCCATTATTCTCGCCAGTTCGCCCACCTCTTCCGTGAGTACTGCCATATTGGTCAGTTCCGAGAAATAGCGCACGCCGTATGTCTTTATCCAGTCGTCCACCATCTTTTGGGCTTCGCGTATTGTTATGTCATTATTTTCCATTTTTATATTCCCAAGAATAATACAGCAAAGATAAGTATAAGAATAAAGACATTGTAGTAGTTGTCAGATGTCTTGTTTTCTTTCCATTTTGTTAGTTGGTATATAATGCATAATCCCCATACGCTTAATGCTGTTGTAGCGATAGCGTTCGGGTAGTCAACAAACCTCCGTAAAACGTAGATTATCACTGCGATAATACCGATAATCCTAACCATTCTGTCTAATGTACTCTTTTCCATATTATCAATATTTTATTCCTTGTTTTTTGTATCCATGCAGATAGTTACAGGCCCGTCGTTGAGCAGTTCCACTTTCATGTCCGCACCGAATTCTCCTGTTCCCACTTCCTTGCCCAAAGCTTCACTCAGTTTGGTGCAGAACTCATTGTAGAGTGGGATAGAGACCTCGTGCTTGGCTGCCCTCAGCCATGATGGCCTATTGCCCTTCTTATAGCTTGCAAACAAGGTGAATTGACTTATAACCAGTATCTCTCCGTTTACGTCCATAATGGAGCGGTTCATAACGCCGTTTTCGTCATCGAAAACACGCAATCCAATAACCTTTCTCACGAGCCATTCCACGTCTTCCGATGTGTCTTCTTCGCATACTCCAAGCAGTATCAGATACCCTTTTTTGATAGCTGATTTAACGTTCCCTTCAATCGTAACAGATGCGTGACTTACACGCTGAATTACTATTCTCATTGCCTTTTATATTTCTTTATTTTTATATGTTCTGATGACTATTTTGTTAAAACTTGATGCAAATATACCTCATTATTTTGTAATGACCAAATTTACAGAGGATTTTGTTCCTTATTTTTAAAATAATTAAGCAATATTTCTGCCTTACTTTTGCCTATTATTATTGTAAGTTCCTCTTTATCAGCAGCTTTAATGTTCTTCATTGTTTTATACTTTGCTATAAGTGCCTCTTTGGTCTTAGTTCCTATGCCTTTTATGTCATCAAGTTCGGAATGTAACGCCCTTTTTGAGCGTTTGTCCCTATGGAATGTTATGGCGAATCTGTGTACTTCATCCTGTATCTGAGTGAGTACATGAAACAGTTCACTCTTCGTACTCATACCTACTACTACAGGCGGGAAACCATATAGCAATTCGTTGGTTCTATGACGATCGTTTTTAGCCAATCCGGCAATAGGAATATTGAGATGTAATTCATCCTCAACAACCTCTCTAACCACTTCCATTTGTCCCTTTCCTCCATCGGTAATTATAAGGTCAGGCAGCCTTTCGTTTTCCTCTACGAGACGTGAATATCTACGTCTGACGACCTCCTTCATTGAGGCATAATCGTCAGGTCCTACAACTGTTTTTATGTTGTATTTCCTGTAGTCATTCTTGCTTGGTTTTAGCTTTTTGAACACCACACAAGCAGCCACCGCATCCGTTCCGCTGATGTTTGAATTGTCGAAACATTCAATCTGATAGGGTAGAGTAGGCAGCTTCAATGCGTCCTGAATTTGCTTCATCAGTCGCGTTGATTTCTGTTCGGGATTCAGTTTTTCCGCCTGTTTTAGTATATCCAGTTTATATTGTTTTCCATTCATAATACTTAGGTCAAGCAGAGTCTTTTTGTCACCCCTTTGCGGCACTGTCAGGGTAATGCCTTCAAGCTCTATATCCAGTTCAAAAGGAACTATTATTTCCTTTGCCGTACTCTTGAATCTCTCCCTAATTTCCACTATACCGAGTGCTAATAAGTCCTCGTCTTTCTCATCAAGTTTCTTCTTGTATTCAAACGTGAACGACTGGTTTATACTTCCGTTATTTACGTGTATGTAGTTTATATATGCATTTTTTTCGTCGCTTGTTATGCTCATCACGTCAATGTTATCCACAACATGACTTACGACCTCGCTCTTTGCCACATATTGGCTTATGAGATCGTATTTTCTCTTTATTATTTCCGCCTCTTCAAACCTCAACTCCTCTGCTAATGCCTGCATTTCCTCCCTCATTTCCCTTAGGATTTTCCTTGTATTGCCCTTCAGAATCTCTCTTGCTTGCTGAATGTTTTGCTGGTATTCCTCTATACTTTGCTTGCCAACACAAGCTCCACCGCAGTTCTTGATATGATAGTCAAGACAAACACTGTATTTGCCCTTTTCAATTCCTTCTTTTGTTATAGGGAATTTACAAGTTCTTGGGTGATACAAGCTCTTTATGAGCTCTAAAATAGCGTTCATAGAGCCTTGGTGAGAGTAAGGACCGTAGTATGTTCCCCATTTTTTGTTTATGTTTCTTGTCTTGAAAATGCGAGGAAACAGCTCGTTTGTTATGCATATAGAAGGGTAGGTCTTTCCATCCTTAAGTAGGACATTATACCTTGGATTGTATTTCTTGATAAGACTGTTTTCAAGTAGCAAGGCATCTTCTTCTGTATTAACTACGGTGTAGGATATGTCCCATATCTTGCTTACTAGTACTTTCGTCTTGAATCTGTCAACTTCCGTATGAAAGTATGAAGATACACGATTTTTAAGGTTCTTTGCCTTGCCTACGTATATTATTTCCCCATTTTGGTCATAGTATTGATAGCTTCCTGGTTTGTCAGGCAGCCTCCTTACTATTTGCATCAGGTATTCCCTTCTTTCTTCTCTTTCCTCTTTAGTCATTGCCTTATTGCGTTTCACGTGGAACTTTTAAACCACAGAGATTAAGTGATCAGGAGTTTTCCAGCCTTATCTCTGTGGTTTTTTACTTCAATATTATATCCTACACGCGAATAAGTGTCGTTATTTCGGTATCTTTGTCGAATACATCACGTCCGTGCAGACCCTCGTCTGTAATCTCGATAATGAAGTTAACCATTATTTTTTTAGGATTGAACTTTTTGACCAAATCACATGCGGCCTTCATCGTTCCGCCCGTAGCGAGTAAATCATCGTGCATAAGCACTACGTCATTCTCGTCAATAGCATCCTTGTGGATTTCGATCGTGTCAGTTCCGTATTCCTTCGAGTAACTCTCCTTGATTACGTCAGCAGGTAGTTTTCCTTCCTTCCTGCATAGAACTACACCAGCACCAAGTTTTACTGCGAGGGCAGATGCCATCACAAATCCCCGGCTCTCGATGCCCACGATTTTAGTGATGCCCTTGTCCTTGTAAAGCTCGTACAATTCATCCATCATTACATTCATGCACTCTGGGTTTTTGTACAGAGTAGTCACGTCTCGGAAGTTGATTCCTTTCTTCGGAAAATCTGGTATGCAACGCAGATTGTCCACCAATGTTTTGTTATTCATAATCAATCAGTTAATATGTTTTGTTTTACTTGAATGTTTCACGTGAAACTTTATCTCCCCAACAGTACTAAAAGCACGTTGATGTCGCTCGGACTCACCCCGGGAATTCTGCTTGCCTGGGCAATGGTTTCGGGCTCTATTGCTTCGAGTTTCTGTCTTGCCTCTGTGGAGAGTTGGTTCATCTCCGCATACTTGAATCGTCCTCGTATTCTTATATCTTCAAGGCGGTGCATCTTATCTGCCACAATTCTCTCGCGCTCGATATATCCCTTGTATTTTATTCTGATTTCCGTGGCTTCTGCGATTTCCTCCCTGCGATTAATTGGGGATTCCAATTGCATCTTTAGTTCCGGGATAATAGAGGAGAGGGTAGGGAAGTCCAACTGTGGTCGGGCAATCAGTTCTATCAGTTTGCATCCCATCCTTAGTGGAGTGGTTCCGATTGATTCCAACGCAGGGTTGATGTCCTTTGCCTTTATTGAATATGATTCACAGAAATTCGTGAGTTTATCGATTGCATCTTTCTTTTTCATCCACCAGTCATAGCGTTCTCGACTCGCAGCCCCTATGGCGTATGCCTTTTCGGTGAGTCGTGCGTCTGCGTCATCCTGTCTCAGTAGTATGCGGTATTCGGCGCGTGAGGTGAACATACGGTAGGGTTCATCCACTCCCTTTGTTACGAGATCATCTATAAGAACACCGATGTAAGCCTCGTCTCGTTTCAGTACGAAAGGCGATGTTGTCTCATATCCCTTACCGCATGATGCGGATGCACCAGCCTTTATAGCTGCATTGATTCCAGAGATGATACCTTGTCCAGCCGCTTCCTCATATCCTGTTGTACCGTTCACCTGACCAGCGAAGAATAGTCCGCAGATTATTTTCGACTCCAATGAATGGTATAGTTGGGTAGGGTCGAAGAAATCGTATTCAATGGCATACCCTGGACGATAAACCCGCAGGTTCCTAAAAGCAGGAATTTCCTTCAGGGCTGCAATCTGTACTTCCATCGGCAGTGATGATGAAAAACCGTTCAGATACATTTCGTTTGTCTCCACTCCTTCCGGTTCGAGGAAAAGCGGATGCTGGTCCTTGTCTGGAAAGGTTACGAGCTTTGTTTCTATCGAAGGACAGTATCTCGGTCCGATGCTTTGAATCTGTCCGTTGAATAGGGGTGAGTCCGCAAGTCCCGATTTCAGCATGTCGTGAACAGCCTTGTTGGTGTTGCATGTCCAGCAAGGCAGTTGTTGTAGCACTCTGTGCGGTGCCATATAGCTGAACTGATGGTAGTCGGTTTCACCGTCCTGAATCTCCATAAGTGAGAAATCCACCGAACGCTTGTCTATTCTCACAGGAGTTCCCGTTTTCATTCTCGCGCTCCTAATGCCATGGCGAGTGATGCTCTCGGTGAAGTTGGCAACAGCAGGTTCGGCTATTCTTCCGCCAGCAATCATCTTCCGACCTATATGCAGAAGACCGTTGAGGAAAGTGCCGGCAGTCACCACCACACATTTCGCATGTATAGTGACACCCCATATTGTCCTGACTCCGCACACACGCTTTCCGTCGGCAGACTCCTCCACTAAGAGTTCGTCCGCCTGGTCCTGCCAGATGCTGAGGTTGGGAGTGTTGTCGAGCATCTCCCTCCATTTCCATATATACTTTTCCCTGTCGCATTGTGCCCTTGGGCTCCACATGGCAGGACCCTTGCTGCGGTTGAGCATACGAAACTGTATGGCGGTGGCATCCGTCACCTCACCCGTATGTCCGCCAAGGGCGTCGATTTCCCTGACGATTTGTCCTTTGGCGATACCGCCGATGGCAGGGTTGCAGCTCATCTGTGCAATCTTGTTCATGTCCATGGTGACGAGACAAGTTCTTGCCCCCATATTGGCGGCAGCCGATGCAGCTTCACATCCCGCGTGTCCGCCTCCGATAACCACGATGTCGAATTTCAATTCCATTATATACTATTTTACTCTAAAAAAGGGCCTAAAATGACCCGAAAACCACTTTTTCGCCGCAAAATTAAGAAAATAAATTGATTTTTGCGCAAAAATACTTTGTTTTATCATTATTTTATAGTAATTTTGCGCCAAAATAGAGTACTTTGCTACCTAAAGTCGATTATCTAAAAAAGTCGCCTAAAGGTTAAAAAGACTCAAAATGTGAAAGAAAATAATTTTAGTTCTAACATTTAAATAATTTAATTTCAATCATTTATGTGGTTATGTAATTCATCTATTGGTAGAAAAGTTGTAATGTCCGTCACTGGAGTTGCGCTTATTCTGTTCCTGACCTTCCATGGTTGCATGAACTTGGTAGCGTTGTTCTCAGAAGAGGGTTACAACATGATTTGTGAATTTCTTGGTGCCAACTGGTATGCAGTAGTGGCTACAATGGGCCTTGCCGCCCTTGCTGTGATTCACATTGTGTATGCATTTATGCTGACAGCCCAGAACCGCAAGGCTCGCGGCGACCAGCGTTATGAAGTTTCGGAGCGCAACCCGAAGGTGGAGTGGGCATCGCAGAACATGCTTGTTCTCGGTATCATCGTCATCCTCGGCCTTCTGCTTCACTTTTGGAACTTCTGGTACAACATGATGTTTGCCGAGCTTACAGGCATTGCCACCGCGCATGATCCTGCTGACGGTTTTGCTTACATCGTTGACACGTTTGCCAATCCCTGCTATGTAGTTTTCTACATCGTATGGCTTGTTGCAATCTGGTTCCACCTCTCTCACGGTTTCTGGAGCGCTATGCACACTCTCGGTTGGAGCGGCAAGATTTGGTTTGAGCGTTGGAAGACCATCGGTATTGCCTATACGACAATCCTCATGCTCGCCTTCCTCGTTGTAGTATTGGCATTCGCTTTCCATTGCGCACCGAGTCTCTGCTGCGGTGGATGCTGCTAATATAATATTATAGTATTAAGAACACATAGTTTTATTAAAAGACAATTATGGCTAAGATATTAGATTCAAGAATTCCAGAAGGCCCAGTGGCTGAGAAATGGACTAACTATAAAGCTCACCAGCGTCTGGTGAACCCCAAGAACAAGCTCAAGCTCGACGTTATCGTCGTGGGTACTGGTCTTGCCGGTGCAAGTGCAGCCGCAAGTCTCGGTGAGATGGGCTTCACCGTATTGAATTTCTGCATCCAGGATTCACCACGTCGTGCTCACTCTATCGCCGCTCAGGGTGGTATCAATGCCGCCAAGAACTATCAGAACGACGGCGACTCTGTTTATCGTCTGTTCTACGATACTGTTAAGGGTGGTGACTACCGTGCCCGCGAGGCCAACGTGTATCGTCTGGCTGAGGTGTCTAACGACATCATCGACCAGTGTGTTGCCCAGGGTGTTCCTTTCGCACGTGAGTACGGCGGTATGCTTGCCAACCGTTCATTCGGTGGTGCACAGGTGTCTCGTACATTCTATGCCAAGGGACAGACCGGCCAGCAGCTTCTGCTCGGTGCTTATTCTGCACTCAGCTGCCAGGTTAAGGCAGGTCGCGTAAAGCTCTACACCCGTTATGAGATGGAAGACGTGGTTATCGTTGACGGTCGTGCCCGCGGTATCATCGCCAAGAACCTCATAACAGGTAAGCTTGAGCGTTTCAGTGCAAATGCCGTAGTCATCGCCACCGGTGGATATGGAAACACATACTTCCTTTCAACCAATGCCATGGGCTGCAACTGTACAGCTGCCGTTCAGTGCTATCGCAAGGGAGCCATGTTCGCCAATCCTTCATACGTTCAGATTCACCCGACTTGTATCCCCGTTCACGGCGACAAGCAGTCTAAGCTCACCCTTATGTCTGAGTCACTGCGTAACGACGGTCGTATCTGGGTGCCCAAGAAGATTGAGGATGCCAAGGCTCTTCAGGCAGGTACAAAGAAGGGAAGCGACATTCCCGAGGAAGACCGCGACTACTATCTGGAGCGCCGTTATCCCGCATTCGGTAACCTCGTTCCCCGTGACGTTGCCTCTCGTGCCGCCAAGGAGCGCTGCGACAAGGGCTTCGGCGTGAACAACACCGGTCTTGCCGTATTCCTCGACTTCTCAGAGTCTATCGAGCGTCTCGGCATCGACGTTGTTCGCCAGCGCTATGGCAACCTCTTCGATATGTATGAGGAGATCACCGACGTTAATCCCGGTGAGTTCGCCAATGAAATCAACGGCATCAAGTACTACAACCCGATGATGATCTTCCCCGCCGTTCACTATACAATGGGTGGTATCTGGGTTGACTACGAGCTTATGACCACAATCACCGGTCTGTTCGCTATCGGCGAGTGCAACTTCTCCGACCACGGAGCCAACCGTCTTGGTGCATCAGCCCTTATGCAGGGACTTGCCGACGGTTACTTCGTATTGCCATACACAATCCAGAACTATCTCGCCGACCAGGCTATCTGGCCGAAGGTATCTACCGACCGTCCCGAGTTTGCTGAGGCAGAGAAGGGAGTACAGGCAGAAATCGACCGCTTGATGGGCATCCAGGGCAAGCGTTCTGTTGACTCAATCCACAAGGAGCTTGGCCACATCATGTGGGAGCATGTAGGTATGGGTCGTACAGCAGCCGGTCTGAAGGAAGGACTTGAGCTTATCAAGAAGATCCGTAAGGAGTTCAACACCAACCTCTTCATACCTGGAAGCAAGGAAGGCCTGAACATCGAGCTTGACAAGGCTATCCACCTGCGTGACTTCATCACCATGGGTGAGCTTATCGCCTACGATGCACTCTCTCGCAACGAGTCCTGCGGTGGTCACTTCCGTGAGGAGTACCAGACCGAGGAAGGCGAGGCAAAGCGCGACGACGAGAACTTCTTCTATGTAGGTTGCTGGGAGTATCAGGGCAGCGACGAGAAAGCGCCTGAGCTGACCAAGGAACCATTGGAGTATGAGGCAATTAAAGTACAAACACGTAATTATAAGAATTAATTATCATGGCAAGAAATATTTCATTCACACTTAAGTTCTGGCGTCAGAACGGCCCTAAGGCCGAAGGTCATTTCGATACCCGCGAGATGAAGGACATTCCAGACGATACCTCGTTCCTTGAGATGCTCGACATCCTCAACGAGGAACTTATCGAGGAAGGCAAGGAGCCTTTCGTCTTCGACCACGACTGCCGCGAGGGTATCTGCGGTATGTGCTCGCTCTATATCAACGGACATCCCCACGGACCTGCTACAGGCGCCACAACATGTCAGCTCTATATGCGCCGCTTCAACGATGGCGACGTCATCACCGTTGAGCCATGGCGTTCGGCTGCATTCCCCGTTATCAAGGACTGTATGGTCGATCGCTCTGCATTCGACAAGATCATCCAGGCAGGTGGTTACACCACCGTCCGCACAGGACAGCCTCAGGACGCCAACGCAATCCTCATCCCCAAGGAGGATGCCGACGAGGCTATGGACGCAGCCACATGTATCGGTTGCGGATGCTGCGTAGCAGCCTGCAAGAACGGCTCTGCAATGCTTTTCGTCAGCTCAAAGGTGTCACAGCTCGCCCTGCTGCCGCAAGGCCGTCCAGAGGCCGCAAAACGCGCCAAGGCGATGGTTATGAAGATGGAGGAGCTTGGCTTCGGCAACTGCACCAACACCCGCGCCTGCGAGGCTGAGTGCCCGAAGAACGAGTCTATCGCCAACATTGCCCGCCTGAACCGCGAGTTCATCAAGGCAAAGCTCGCCGACTAAAAAGGATTTCATTAGTCAAAATTTAAATTCACAATGCCGCAGAAGCCCCATTGGGTGTCTTTCTGCGGCATTTACTAAAACTAGCTCAAATTGCCATGGACTTGTCATTGTATCGCTACTCTTTGCAATTATCATTGCCGCTGATGCTGTTTTTCGGGTTTCATATGCTCCTTGGCCGTACACCCGAAAAGAAGATATTTGCTAACTACCTGTTGTCGCGCCGTCTGATTGGCACGGCCCTGCTGATTCTTGCCGCCAACTATTCTGTTCATCTCTTCTATGGCATAAGAATGAGAAGCGTGAATGCCACCATCTTGATGAACCTCTCAACCTATTTTCTCTGCTATTGGCTTTTCTGCTCAGCAATGATGACCCTTCTCGACAAAGGCTATATCACCCGCCGTCGCTTTATAGGCCACATAGCCAGGTGGTTAGGCTACTCGGCATTGTCTTTCATAGTGTTGTTTGCCCCCGACAGTGCCAACGTCCGTCCGTGGTGTATTGCCGCCCTTGCCGGGTGGCTGGTCATATATGGCTTGACCCTTTCCGCACGCATTCTCCGCACGTATAAACGTGCTATACGAATGTTCGAGAACACCCATTCCGACGACATTGGATCATATATCCGCTGGTTGTCCGTATTCACCTATTGGGCAATAGGTTACGGCGTTAGTTGCGGCTTGCTCACATTCCTGCCCGACGAGTATGTGTTTATATGGATTCTCTCGTCCATACCCTTCTATATCTACCTCTATTGCCGCTATCAGAACTACATTCTGTTTTATGAGCTTGTGGAGAATGCCTTTCGCGAGGATTTCGGTATGCCAGACATAAGTATGGGCAGTTTTATCGACCCGATTGGTACAGAGGATGGTATTCCCATCCATCATCAGGATATAAACAAGCGTATCCAGCGATGGATTGATGCCGAAGGCTTCCGCAGTTCCGGCATCACCCTAAGTGATTTGTCCTTAGAGGTTGGCACCAACCGCACCTATCTCTCACAATACATCAATACAGTCTATGGCATGAATTTCCGCGACTGGATAACCGACTTGCGCATCGAGTATGCCAAGAGTCTTATGAGTCAGCATCCCCATATGAGGGTTCAGGAGGTTTTCGAAGCCTCAGGTTTCCAGTCCCTAAGCCATTTCACCCGCATCTTCACCGTCAAGGAAGGTTGTTCGCCCTCGAAATGGCGAAATAAGAGATAAGAATATTCTAAAAAATTTGCCTAAACAACAAAATTATTTGCCTACTCAACAAAAATGTCATGAGAAGGCATATTTTCACTTGTTTCATTCTTTATTTTTGATTATATTTGCAAGCGAATTACGATTCGTAAAGATACAATTATTATTAATCAATAAAAAAATGAAGCTTATGAAAAAGGTAACAAAACACTTGAATGGCATAATCAATGCCATGGTGAGATGCCAACTTTATGTTGCATCAGTTGCAATGATGATGTCGCTAACAGCTTGCAGCGACGATGATGAGCCTGCATCAGGACCAACTCCCACCCAAAACGAGGCCAAGCTCGTTCTCGACAAGGACAAGCTGGCGATGATTTATTCCCTGAGAGACCTTGAAGGCAACAAGGGACGTATCTATGAGATGGACTACACCGTGGATTATATGCTCGACAAAGCATTGAATTTCGGTATCGACGGCACAGATCGCCTGAAGATGTTTGTGGCGTTGAACCTCATGGACACTATTATTTCAACCAAGAGCATGAATATCTCCTATGATGCCGGCTGCAGTGCCTTTGCATGTCCCGACAAGACATCAGGTGATTACATTATGGGTCGCAACTTCGATTTCAACCACAAGGACAAGAATTCAAATCGTATTATGATTCCCGTGATAGCTGTCCACACGGCTCCAGCAGGCGGCAAGAAGTCAGTGTCCTTCGTCGATGGACAGTTCGTGGATTATAAGAGCGGATTCTACACAGATGGCGAGTCAGACCTCTCGATGCTTATGGCATTGCCATATCTTTTGCTCGATGGAATCAATGAAGATGGCTTTGCAGTGAGCGTTTTGAAGCTTGACGGCAATCCCACCCAGCAGCAGGAAACAGGCAAGAAGAAGATATTCACAACAATAGCTATGCGAATGTTGCTCGACAGGGCATCAACGGTCAAGCAGGCATACGCTATGCTTAAAGAGTTTAACATGTGTATGGACAGGGATTCGGCAAGCTATCATTTCTTCATGGCCGATGCCACGGGTGACTATGCCATTGTGGAATACACCAACAACAACCTTAAGGATTATCCGAGAGACATGGAGGTTCTGACAGGTAACGACACACTCCGTTGTGTAACCAATTTCTACGTATCTCCCACAATGGGTGAAACGGAACATGGTATGAAATTCTCAGACCACGGAATGGACCGATATCTTGATTTGAGGAAAGGATTGCTGGAGCATAATTATGTAATGACTCCCGAAGAAGGTATGAGCCTTCTGAAGCAAGTTGCACAAGGGCCTGAAAGCCAACGCTCTACAGGATTCACCCAGTGGTCGGAGATCTTCAATCTCACCAAGAAGAAAGTAACAATGTCAATACTCAGGGAGTGGGACAAGAAATTCTCGTTTGAAGTCAGATAGTTACTGTCATATAACGATTTGCTCAAATAGAAAAGAAAAAGGGTCATGGGTGTCAGAAGCCCATGACCCTTTTTCCGTTTAGTATTATTATGATTTATTTGATGACAACCTTCTCCACTTTTCTGTTTTCACCCGTAGTGAAGTGGAAATATACTCCAGGAGTGGTTGGCTTCTCGTTTATCATTACACCACCAACTGTGCACCATACATCCTTTCTTATATTAGTGCCGATGAAGTTGATTCCAGTATTGGCTGAACCATTAGTGAAGTCAATGTCAAATGGAGAGCCTGGATTACCCACGATTCCATCGTCCTCATAATTGATGGTGATGTCAGATTTGATGATTCCATCGTTATATGGGATGTAGAACGAGAGTTCCTCATTGGCACTTCCCGGAATGGTGAGGTATGCCAATCCTTCGCTGTCAGTGAAGCTTGCCGTGCGACACTCTTCCCCTGCAAAAACGCCGATTTCAACGTTGGCAATAGGCTTTAAGTCATAGATGACACAAGCTACAATCGTCATATTGCCCGGATACATGCTGTTGTCAATAGGCTTGAAGATTCCGCTATGTTGCTCAGCGGCCCTCATTGCGCTAAACTGTTGTGCAGTAGCCGTGGGATAGTTAAAGGATAGTGTGTCAGTAGCATTGCTCTTGTACATATATCCCTGTCCCGGTGTCAGAGCCTTCAGCGAACCGCTCCATTCATATCCGTCATATATGGCAAAGCCCTGCTTGCCCTTCACCAGGTCACCGTCTGTCGGGTTGAGTCCTGCAAAGCCGTCAGTCACGCTGACAATGTAGTTTTCGTTGAATGCAATCCAGTTCCATCCGTTCACCACTCTGATAGTCTTGTCTTCCTTGTCGGGTCTTGCACCTGTGATGCTCAATGTCTGTGGCAATAGCATCATTACCTTGTACATTTCCCTGTTGTTTAGCGAGTCAAGTTTGCCTTTCCAAACAAGTTGGTAGTTCATTAGCGATGCATTCTTGTTCTTGATGAGGACAGTCTCTTTCTGTATGTCTTTCATCACCGCCGGCACGCTCATGTCTTCAGGCTTAGCTGCCAGTGATATCCAGTTCCATCCAGCGTTCAGAGCAATGTCTTGCTGTATGATGTCAAGCGCATTGAGTGTGATTGGCTCACTGAACGACCCATAAATGGCATTTGATGTGAATGTTACCTTTTGGCTTGTTTCCACCGAAGGCCAGATGATTCCTGTGCTGGCATCGTAGATTCGGAATTCGACATTCTTCTCCTTGTCACTATTGATTTTATTTACATTTCCATAAATGTCAAGTGTTACATAGTATTCATCATAGCGTTTGCTGTAGGTGGGCTTTGCTACTCCTCTACATTCTCCGTCTATGAATGCAGCCACGATGTCGTCCGGGTCGTTCGAAGGAACACCATGAACGGAGGCAGTACCCACAAGACTCATTGACGTTTCATAGCGTCGTGTATCCACGGTCCAGTCGGGAATGTCGCCCGTTACGGTGATGTTCATGGCGAGAGGCAGTGCGATGCCGTCGCCGTTGGTCAGGTAGATGGTCTCGGCATATTTTCCTATTGGACAGGACTTGCCCACGGTGAACTCGATGTCCGCTGATGTTAGCGGGTCGATGATTCCGTTTTCTGCATTTGCCTTGAGCCATTGCGGCAAACCGCTGAGATTCCATTCTTGTTGCGAGCCGCCCTTATTTGATACAGTGGCAATAAAGGCGGTTTCATCGCCGGCTTTCTGTGTAATGTCCACCTTGTTTTCCGCCCATTCCAAGCTGTTGCGGCTTACGTATGCCGACCAGCAAACGGGGTTGCTCCTGTTGCCGTTGTTGTCGATTACGTTCTTCACCTTAAGGTTTATTGTACAACCTTCGATGGCGGCAGGGTCTTCGTCGATGGTGATGACCACCTTCTCGTTGTTAGCCGTGAATGAGAACGCCACGTTGCTCTCTTTGGGTGCTGGCTGCAATGCAGGGGCGTCATCGGTGAATGCAGGCTTGTTGTCTCCGTATGAGATTCTTCGCGTTACACCGTTATATACCAGACTGGTGTCAGTTGGTACTGTCACTATCTGGCTATAATCATCTATTGTCTTGTCTTCAAACGGGAAGTATGCCACGAGTCCGCTTTCCTTTCCCGTTAGCCTCAGTTTGCGGTTGTTGGCGAGAGTCTTGGCGTCCATTGTGGCGTTCCATATTCTCACTTCATCAATAAAGCCGGTCAGATGACGGTCAATTTTATTGTGATGTGTGTGGCTCTCATCCATTGAGTATCGTGCTCCAATCAGTATTGAGTCGCTGCTTTGTGAAGCCACGTTGCGTGAGGAAGTAGTGAATGTACGTTGGCCATCCACATATACCGATGTGCTACCGGAACGCAGGATGTTCAGAGCGAGATGATGCCACTCGTTGTCGGCAAGACTTCTTGTTCCGGCATCGTAGTTATTGTCCGTATAAGTACCGTCGCTGTTGTATGTTTGCGATGTGAACTTAAGCATTCCTTTGCTGTCGAGCCACAGTCCAGTCTTGCCCAAATCCAAAAGCTGTGCTTCACCAGTCTGCTTTCCGGCCTTAAACCAGAACTCAACAGCTTGGTTATCCTCTTCAGATACAGCGAGGTCGCTCGTGAGGAAGAGCAGCGGAGCTTTGCCGTCCAGTGCCGCAGCCTTGTTCTCGTTGTTGATGTACCATGATTCACCTGTAGATGTGAGATGGCTGTTGCGTGCATAGTCGGTGATGACGCGTCCCTCTCCCTCGTTCATCTTCCAGTAGCCCATCAGGTTGGCAGTAGCGGGCGATTTGGTCTTTTGTCGCTCCAGTTGTGCCTTGGCGTTGTCGTGAGCCACGTCCCACAGCGTGAGTTCGTGTATGGCTCCCGTCATACCCTCTCCTATACTCAATGTGCCTACACCTTCGTATGCCGTTACAGTTTGGTCTATAAACAGTGGAGTAGTGTTGGCGGCTTCCGATACTGTGGCATTGATTACTCCTCCCTTATCTTTAGGTTTATAGCTTACGGTGAGGTAGCACCACAAGTCCTTAGGCATGAGTTTCTCCGAGGTGTAAGTCTCGTCTCCTATTGTTATCTTGAGGTGCCCGTCATTGTCCGTTGCGAGTATGAACTTTTCCTGTCCGTTTCCGTGTGAGAGTATTGTTCCAGCACTCTTGACGAGCAGCCAGCAGTCGGCAGAGAAGCTCTTTCCTGCCAGTGGGATGTCGGCTTCCGTCTGGGCTGTGCGTTCCTCGCCTTGCAGGGCCAGTGCGGTGTTATGTTCAATCTGTGCACCGTTCAGCACAGCAGTCACCTCAAAGTTGGTTCTGCTTGCCAATGCCCCCTTCACAATTTCCTCGTCGAATGTGATGCTTATGTCGTCACCTATGCCGAGTATGCCGTCCGAAGGTTGTGGCAGTCCGAGTGGTTTGGGTTTCACCATGTCCTTCACGATGGCTATCTCGTTGCTTGACACGGTTATTTCCTTATCGCCGTATGTGCTCACCGAGAGTACTCTGAAGCGATACTCTCCATCGTTGTGCCCGTGCATATTGTATTTATAGGTCACCTTGGCGGTTTGGGGCAGTTCTTCCTGGTTGTTGCCCTCCACCTTGGTTGAGTCTATCATATATTCCCTCAGCGTTACCCAATCGGTGCTTCCTGGTGCAAACTCCTGCACTCGGAATGATTTTAGATTTGTGTATTTGCGGTCAAACTGGTCGAACGTGATGTTCAGAATATCACCGTTGACGTTGTTGATGACATTCTTGTCGAGAGCCATGCGCACGTCAGACGATGACGGTACGAACTGAGCTGAAACGTATGCCGTGTCGGCAATCACAGCCCATATTCCCGTCGGGTCGCATTGTGTCTGCGATGCCAATACCACTGCGATATTGTCATAGTTGAGAATACTTTTGTCCGACTGCTCCAGATACAGTGTCTTATAAACCGTCTCCGTGGCAGGAATCTTGATTATTCTTCCTTCGCCTGTGATTGGCAGTCCGTCCATAGATAGGATAGCACCGTTCTTGTTGTATTCATCAGGGATGATTAGCTTGTAATACAAGTCCTTTTTGGTTTCGGAGATGTTGCTCAGGCTAAGTATGTACTTGGCGGCAGTGCCACTTGAAACATTACTTGCAATCGAACTCTTTAGTGTATCCACCAAGATATACGGCTTCTCAATCTGCATGGTTGCTTCCATGATGACGTGCTTTCCTGGTTCATAATAAGATGTTTGCACTTTCCCCTCGTAGGGTGCTGAGGTTTGACCGCCTCTTGTACGGAAGATGGGACCCCATCCATCATAGTCATAAACATCAACCGAAAGAGCATCGCCCACGTTGTCTTGTAGGGTATAGCTAAAGGTTGTTGTCTCTTTGGTCGTTGATATGTCAGTTCTGTGTGAGCCACCACCGGTTTTTGTTTCAATGCTTGTTTCAAAACCAAATCCGTTGACAGTCATACCTGTGGCGAATCTCCCGTGGAATACTCCAGTTTCAGTTTCGTCATGCGTTTTCGTTTTGGTAGTGTCGGTTGTATGTGTCATAGTAACCGTGGCACCACCGTCGAACGACAAGTTGTCAGTGAGGCATGAATCTCTTTTTTCATAACTATTAACCTTCTGCCTTTCGTTGTTGGCAAGGTGATGGAGCCAATTTTTGATTGAACTGTTGTATAACATAACCGAATCTACCACCATTTCGTCTGAACTAATATTTGATGGTAATACCATACAGTAAGATGGTCCGCAGGAAGAAGGAATTAATTGCGGATTATCTCTTTCCCATACTTTGTCATCATTGTCAGAACCGAATCTTTCATCGTCTTTGGTGAGCGTTGTGATATATACAGTTTTATCTGTTTTATTCTTGTATCCAACTGTGTCCTTAACTGTTGTAAGTAAGGCATTCCTCAATTTGCGCAGATTTGGAATTATGTAACGCTCTATCTCAAAAGCCGAGTATTGGAAACTGGTTCCATAGCTTAGTCCAGATGTAGTCACTTCACGACAAGCTAATATGGCAGTATCATTAATACTTGTGAAATCTCTATATAGTCCAACTTCGTCTGCCTTTCCGAAAATAATATTGGTTGATGTGCCAATGAATACATCACCTTTAGCTCCAACATATTTTGGATCGGACGAAGTGGATATTTTGCGCTCAATGGTTGTGGACTTAGTCCATGATGATGAATTTTCACCTTTTGATGTCTCAATTGCACCAACCACATTGTCGTATTTGAGATCTTGATTTTGATCCAAAGAAAAACCTACACCTTGTAATGAAATCGTAGTTTCAAGACCAAGCTTCATTGTCGTAGCAGCTTCAAGTTCATGAGTCCATACTTTGCCGTATGAATGATATTTGCTTGTAGTTGTACCCTTAGTCCAACTTGCACTTGAATAAGAACCAGGAGGGTCGCGGAGAACCATATCAATCAGGCTTGGACCCTGTGTCACAAAATTGTTGCCTGTTGGCAATGCACCAAGTATGATGGCTTTCAGACCGTTCTCTTTCCACTTATATGTCTTTCCGTCAATTTCATAATAGAATTGTATTGCTCTTGAGTAGTCATCAGAGATATTAGGCAAACCTGCCATCCATTCATAGGTGTATTTTCCTAAACTGTCAAGTTCAATAGTGTTTTCCTTCAACTCATGTACAGTGCCAGGTTTTTCCCCTATTTCATTATCCTTTTTGTAAATCACTTGCTCTGCTGCAAGTGCATTACTTATGGTGACAGGGAGTCCACTGAGTTTCACAATGTCAGTGGGATGTTTCCCATCTTCTGTGATGTCATAGTTGGTATATTGTTCGTATGCCGAGATATTGAAAGTGTACCAACAAGTTGACTCAAACAATGGGAAGTTGTAGTTGTATGTAACCTCTTCCTTGCCTGATTCTGTGGTGGTAATCTCGTAAACGGGTACTGTGAGTTCACCAATATTATCACTGACTGTATAAGAGCTAATGCCGAATACATCAGGCTCGCAGTCTTTTTGTGTTACTGAGAATATGGCAGGAGTATGATAGCTTTTTTTTAAGGCAGTGTGATATATATAATATTGCACATTATCTTTATCATATTCCAATGAGTCTATATTCTCAGTAATAGGATTGGTCAAATCAACCTTGTCTGACTGTATAATAAAGTTGTCATAGTCAGGATTCTTTTCATTGACGAATCTCACGTAGTCCAGATTGTAATACAACGGCGGAAGCAAAGCCGAGAACTCTCCTGTTTCGGGGTCTGTTGTGATGAAGACGCTTTGACACGTATCTTTAGCTCCTATAAATGCCTTGCTTTTGATGTTCACAGTTTGCGACTTGACATCAACCGTATTGTCGTTTATGTCGAAAATTCCGTCATTCTCTTTTGCATTGAGGAAATATTTCTTATTCGGGTAAGTCAGTTTTATTTCAGTCACGCCGATATTGTTTTTGCTTTGCTTGAATCCCAATGGCTTTTCTGCTTCTATATTGCCACCAACGACGCGTCCAGTGAAGTTCACCAATGTGTTATCAAGGAAGGATATATTACTTCTTTCCCTGTCAAACAGCTCCATGATGCCCACGTTGTCCTCATCCTTTGGGAATCGTCCCTGGTTGACGAACGTGTGTCCGTCCTTCTTCACCTCAATATAGTGATTGCCTATGGGTACACTTACCTCGAAGTTTCCATCAATGTCGGTCATGACGATACTGCCGTTTTTGCTTGCTGGCTTTCCGTCTATATATACAATGCAGTCCTCCACGGGGATGGTAGTGCCGGCGAATCGTACAGAACCCGTGGTCTTGAACGAAGACTCATCGGTGAAATCCACTCCGCTATATACCAGTGACGAACCACTGACAAAACGGCTGGCTTTCATCGGCGAGAACGAGTGGACACCCATGGATGGGATGATGCTATATGTTGTGCCGTCGCCCGAGAATGGCACTCCGCTGATTGTGTAGTTGCCGTCATCATCGGTGAATCCGCATACTGAGAGCTGGGACTCGTATGGTACATCGTTTGTCACATTCATACTCTTGATTTCACCATGGTTGCCGTTTGCCTCCCCGTCAGTTTTCGAATAGTCGTATGCCCACTTCTGTCCAGTAATGCCTTCGTCCAACTTGTAGTATACGTATAGCCCATCTTCTGAGCCAGAGAGAATGCGGTTGTAGTTGTTCTTCACTTCCTCTTCGGTCAGAGCCTTTGTCCAGAATCTACATTCATCTATTACCCCAGAGTATTGCACACTATCCTTGTTTCCGAAAGATATGAACCTTTCTGTGACATCCTTGTCAAGTTCCTTTGAATATCCAATGTTTGCAGATTCAGGGTTGACAACCTGAGATGTCATTTCGCCTTTGTCGTCAATCAGGCGCAAGGTGTAGGAGTTGTCTTGGTTATATGCCAATGAAATGTTATAGAAGATATCCGGCTTTATTTTACACTCATTGAAATTCAGGTACGTCAGTTCGCTAAGCTTACCTTTGGGGAGACCCACAGATATAGTACTGTCGTTATTAACACGCGCATTCATGAAGTTGGTTGAGAAGAATCTTGCAGTTTGTGGTATGGCATCTTTTATCTTCAGATACATCTGCATGGTCCATGGCGTGGTGAAGCGCGAGACAAACTTGTCTTTATCGGATGTCTTGTCAAGATATATATACGACTGCGAGTCCTTTGCCTCCATTCCGTGGAATGGCTGCAATGACAGGTCGCTGCCAGAGCTTTTGTCCAGTGTGACTTTTACACCAGCCACGGCAGTTCCTGTGCCGAATGATACTCGTCCGCTTATTACTCCAGTTGCCAAGGCAAATCCGTCGGTTGATTTGCTGATAAAATATTGTTTTTCTTCACTGCAATTTCTTTCGCACGACACCTGGTATTCATAATAAGCCCCTGTCTGTGCAGTGACATCATCATAAGTATAGTGATCTGATGTGCCTGAAATATTGTAGATTTCAGTGAAATTATTCTTACTTCCCAGCAGTCGGCGCTCAAGTATGAATTTCGATGGTGTATTGTCAACTTGTACTACATCCCAGGACAGTTTAACTAGTCCTTTGTGTGTTCCACGGCTTGCCGTGAACCCCGATATTGTGGTAGCACCGTTGATACCACCTGTTGCAATATTCGATTCAAACGTGTGATTGTCCTGCGCAACGATGGTGGCCTTGTATTCATAGGCTGTGCAGGCATTTCCAATTTCTTTATCAGTATATTCAATATTAGTTGTTTTATCATCGATTGATATTGTTTTTAATGTCTCCCATCCTGAATCGTCTTCCTTTCCTGTTGCCTCACGTTTAAGTAGTTTTATAGTGTAACTGGCATTGTCTACGGTAGAATAGCAATGGAATGTGCATTTGATTTCTATTGAGTCGTTTAAGTCATTGGTTGCAGTCAAACATTGATCTTGGAATGGGCTCACCCTTTCCATTTTAGCTTTTACAGAACATTCCAAGCCAGTGCTTGAGGGTAAGCGTCTCCACGAAGACGTATTGCGTATATCAAAAAAACCGCTAAGAGGCGACTTAGCGGTTTTCCTTCCATTTGTCAGGCAGAAGCATCCTGTATTTTTCCAATGGCGTGTTTGGCGGCGATGCAGCCGCTTTGTTTATCACGTCTGATATGTATTCGAAGAAATTAACCCCGTTAAGCCTGCATGAGC
Source organism: Prevotella sp. (assembly GCA_022775105.1). Classification (GTDB taxonomy): domain Bacteria; phylum Bacteroidota; class Bacteroidia; order Bacteroidales; family Bacteroidaceae; genus Prevotella. The sequence continues at coordinate 47,001 of JALFIX010000084.1, forward strand.
AAACGAGAGAATAGAACATGGCTCCCCGTTCGGCTCCCTTGTGAGAGCCGAAGAACAGTGAGTTTCTCCTTG
>JALFIX010000091.1 GCA_022775105.1 Prevotella sp.
CATTGTTGTCGTGAACGTAGTCAACCATTCCCTTGGGATTGGGGAATCGCTTGAGGTCGAACTTGAAGCTGCCCCACTTGTCCTCTTCCCAATAGAGCCAGTCCTGAACCATCACATCCACAGGTATCTGACGCTTGCGGAACTCGCCGAGAACACCCTCAAGCTCTGCCTGTGAGTTGTATTTCTCACGGCTCTGCCAGAATCCTAATGTCCACTTAGGCATCACCTGTGCACGACCGGTGAGGAAACGATAGCCCTTGATCACCTCGTCGTAGCTCTGACCGGCGATGAAGTAGTAGTCCATCTCCTTGTCCATCTCAGCCCAGATAGACACCCTACCCTGCTCTTCCTCAGTCTGCGGGGTGGCTGCACGGAGTCCGCAGTAAGCCACGCCACCGTCAGGCTGCCATTCGATGCGAAGCGGAGTGCGCTCGCCCTTCTTCAGGTCAATCTCAAACTTATAGGCATTGGGATTCCATGCCGTGCGCCAACGCTCAGGCACTACCAGGCGACCGCCCATATACACCTTCACATATCCCGAATAATAGAGGATGAAGCGATACTTGGCTGTTGCGGGAGCCTCTATTTCGCCCTGATATACGACGTTCGACTTGCCGAGGTTGATGTTCTGCGGCAGAAGTCCCACCACGCCCGAGTGCTCGTAATAGAGCGAATCCTCGCGACGCTCGACTATCTTGCCGCTCTCTTCTGTATATGTACCAGTGAGCGAGCCAAGTTTCCCGTTTTTATCATATAGTTTGAAAGCACGGTGAAGCTGCTGATAGTTGTTGGGATTACCCCAGCGTCCGTAGGAATATGAATCCCAGAGGATGCCGTAGTTCTTGTTGCTGACCACAAAGGGGATTGCCACCTTGGTATTATATTGGAACAGTTCCTCGGTGCGTCCCTTGTAGTTCATCTCCTCCGACTGGTGCTGGCCCAAGCCGTAGAAAGCCTCGTCGGCATCACTCTCGAAGAGGGCATGCCATGAATATCCCGAACGATCCTCAAGCGAAAGCTTGTTGAGGTCGGTCTTCTTGCCCCAGTTCACCTCGTCGGGCGATGTGGGTCGGTAGTTCTCGGGGAGTTCTGTCTGATTGGAAACATACTTGGTGAATGTCTTGCTGCCGTCAGCCTCCTGCAGGAGCACCTTGCCAGTGGTCTTGTCGATGAAGGTGAGCTTGCCGCTCTGCTTCTCCACCTTGGCGATGAGGGCGGCGGTCTCGATGGTGACAGTGCGGTCGTCCTCCTTGACATCGGCGGAGTACTTGCCCTCGCGGTTGACTACTACAAGACTTTTGCGTTTGTTGGGAATAGCATCCTCGGGAGTAGCCTCCACGCGGATGATGTTGTCGCTGACAATCGTCAGCCTAACAGTCTTGGCCTGTTTTGGTTTTGCTGGCAGAGAGAGAGTAATGCTTCTTCCCTGCTTCTGATAGCCTGCCGCCCACAGCGACACGGGAGCCATTACGGCACCGGCGAGCACTGTTGACGCAAGCATCATTCGTAGATTGAAAATCTTCATACCTAATGTTATTAATTATTTTTAATTTATTACTGCTGCAAAGTTACGCTTTTCTCCCGAGAAACGCAAACTTTTATGTTATATCTCTATGCACAAAATGTTATTTCTCGTCAGATTCTTGTAATTTATACTGTGATGGCAACATTCCATACTTATCCTTGAAGTATTTGGAGAAGTAGCGAGGATTGTTGATACCCACCTTGTAGCTCACCTCACTCACCGTGAGCTGGCTCAGGCGAAGCAATCGCTCGGCATGGCGAAGGCGTATGTCGCGTATAAACTCCGAGGGAGTCTGACCTGTGATAGCAGTGAGTCGCTTATACAGATGAACCCTCGACATGTTGAGAGCCTCGCTCATCGTCTCTACAGTGATGTCGCCATTGGAGATATTGCTCTCCACGTATGCCGTAGCCTTATCTACGAGTTGCTGATCAACACTGGTGATCTCGGTCTCGGTGATCTTGGGCACAATGAGTTCCTTCTTCTCCTTGTTCTCCATGTGCTCGGTCATCTTGATGAACACACCGTCGAGAGTCTCGCGCAGTTCGTGCATCTGCTGATAGCGTTGCTCGTCGTTCTCGTTCTTCATCATTTCTTCAAGATATACAAACGCCTTCTCGAAGGGCTGGCGCAACTCCTCGTTGACACCCGAATACACCTCATACTTGATGTTCGACTGCTGACGCTCGGTCTCCTTCTGCATCTTCATGCGCTCGAAGTTGAGCTTCTTCTTCTCATGACGCGTCCACAAATAGAGCACAAGCAAGGCTATGAGAATATATAAGGCATAAGCCCACCATGTGGCATAGAAAGGCGGCTCGATGATAATCTCCAAGCGGCTCTCGGCTGCTTTCTCGGCATCGTCGCCGCTGATTTTCACAACAAGGGTGTATGTTCCCGCCGGCAATCCCGTGAAGGAGATGTTAGGGTCGTTGGGGTTGGTGGTTATACAGTTGTCGCTAAATCCCTCAAGGCGATAGGAGAACTGGACGTTGTTGTCGGCTATTCCCTGGTTTGTTCCCATCTGAATCGTGAACTGTCGCTCGCCGCTATGCAGTACGAGGCGTCGCGACTTGTCGAGCGACTCTTTCAGGATGACGCGTCCCTCATACTCAGTGCCGATGCCTATCTCCTTGTCGAAAAGCATCAGGCCACTGAACACGGGCTGACCACGCTTGACATTGGTACGGAGCTTATCGGGTGAGATGATATCCACACCGTTGGCACCGCCGAGTAGTATTGTGCCATTGCGCATAAGGCACATCGAACGGCGGTTGTGAGGCCCAGGCAGCAGACCGTCCTGCTGGCTATAGCTATGTATATCAAACGCCCTTTCGCCATCCTTGTTCTTCACCATAATATGGGAAAGTCCGAACTCAGTTGCAACCCATATATCATTATTCAGGTCCTCAATGACACTGCAGATTGTGGAACCCTCAAGACCGTCTTTCTCATCAAGCAGGAAGTTATTGCCCGTCTCTGTATCCACAACGACAAGTCCCGACGGAGAGGCATACCACACAAGCCCACGTGTATCCATATATACCTGTGTGGATGCTGACGCAGGAATAAAACCTCGCACTGAATCAGAGGCAATAGTCATATTTACTACCTTATTTATCTTTGGGTCGATTACGGAATAGAAATCCGACGTTCCAGCCACCACCCATCCGTTGCTTGACATCTGCATCGACGAGATATAGTCGTTGGAAACGTTCTTGTTGTGGGATGTGAAGGTGATGAAGTTATGACGCTGGGGATCATACCTCTGTATGCCGGAGCCGAGGGTTCCTATCCACACATTGCCGGCATTGTCCTCGGCAAGTCCCCAAATGTTCTTGTTCGACAATCCGTTGGGGGAAGGCATCATCGTGGTGACCTTGCCGTCAACGATGCGCGAAAGTCCGCCATTATATGTTCCTGCCCACACCGAGCCGTCGGAGGCTCCCAGCAGGCACACCATGACGTCAGACAGAAGTCCGCTGTTTGCCACGGTGTATTCCACCTTGCGCTTGGTAGCGGGATTATAGCACAGGAGTCCCTTGTCGTTGGTGCCAAACCATAAGTTGCCATGAAGGTCCTCGGTGATACAGTTGACCACGCCAAAAGGATAATTGTCGAATATGGAAGGAGTGCGCACACAATGGCTCACACCGCCCTGCATGCCGCATATCCACACACTGCCGTCGTTGACACTGCAAATACGGATGACGGTGTTGCTCGGAATGGTGTTGCGGTCGTCGCGCTCGTAGAGGAATTGCTTTGTGGTGCGTGTAGCATAGTCGAGAATTACGAGTCCGTCGTGGTCGGTGGCAAGCCACACCTCTTTGTTGCCTACAAAATGAACGTCCCAATATGACATATTCTCCGGACAACCGGTCAATCCGTCTTCCTTTATCATTGTCGAGAAGGAGTTGTACCATTTCTTGCGGTCCTGACGGTAAATCCATATTCCGTCGGTAGATACCACCCAGTAGTCGCCTTTAGGACTGAGCCATATCTTGAAGTTCTGCGCTCTATTGTTATTTCGGCTCACGTAATGCGACACCCAGTCAATCTTGCCTGTCATGGAATTCAGGCATACGATATCTCCGGTGTTAAATATTGCCACTCCACTCTTGCCTACACTCGACATCGACGACACAAGAGCATCTTCCTTAATACCGAGTTTTTTGAAATCCAAGTCATACTGAAAGGTCCTGCCTGTATGGGGATTATGACAATAGAAGCCGTTTTCGTAAGGTTTTATCCATATATTCTTACGCGAGTCGATATAGATATATTGGGGATTGCCGGGGATGCCGCGCTGATTCATCCATGACGCCAAGTCGTAGTCGAAGACTTCAGTACTGGGGTCGAAAATACAGTAGTTCACACCCTGCTTAATCCAAATTTTTCCGTCGAGAGCCTCATAGAGGTCATCATAAAAATCAAAGCGCAATGATTTGTTGGCTGAGGTTTTGGAATAGAACGAGCGGACGCGGAATCCGTCGAAGCGGTTGAGTCCATACTGAGTGCCTATCCAGACATATCCGCGAGAATCCTTCAAGACACAATTTGCCTGCGAGTTCGACAAGCCGTTTCGGGTGTCAATCCGCCTGAACTTGAGTTCTGACAGACTGTTGGCTTTTATTGTTAGCGTTGAGAATGTCAACAGTAAAAAACTGATGACTATCCTCCGGTAAAAGTTGTTTTTTGTCATAAACACTAATAAGGTTTCAATATTTTGCGGACAAAATTACAAAACTTTTTCGTTATTACCAAATCTTTTCCGTCTTTTTAATATAAAAAAGCCCCTCCGCCCGAAAAGCGGAGAGGCAAAACCCCAAAAAATATTATTGTTACCGATAACAACTTTTTTTATTTCCACTGTGCGGCCTGCACTCCCTCGGTGATTCCGTCGAAAGCTGGCTGATTGAAAATTGTTTTGTTTGAGCGGTCGAGGATAGTCATTGTACCCTTGGTACCACCACGGTTGGTGTAGTTGATATCCCATGCCATTGGTATCACACCATTGTTGATTGACTGGGCTGTGACTTCCTTAAACCATGCTTTCACTGAATTGTCGTGGATAGCCTGCTCATCGCCAATCTCGCGCCACTGGGCACTATACTCACCCAAAATAACAGGCACACCGTTGGCATAGAATTTCTTGTTAAGACTCTCCATAAGAGGCTTGATGGAGTCCTCGTCCTTGTTGTATGTGGTATTATGACTTGAACCTATATTGCCCTTACCCCAGAACCATGTTGCTCCATCGTCTTCCTGACCTGCGAAGCTCCATGGGTTATAGAAGTGCACCTCAACCATCAAGCGCTTTTCAGCCGCATCAGTAGGCAGAGTGAATGCATCCTTTGTGGCAAGTGTGATATCGGTTGACGGACCCTGAACAACAAGTGTTCTCTGTGCGTTGTTACCACCGGTGGCACGCACTGCATCCACGAAAGCCTGGTTGTACTTCATAAGAATCGGTGTGAGTTCGGCATCCTTGCCATTGAAGAGATTATAATTCTGGAAAGGCTCGTTCAAACCAGCGAAGAGCAGGTGCTCATCATAGTTTTGGAAGGCATTGGCAATCTGTGTCCAAAGTGTCTTGAGCATTGTTGACTTCTCGCTGATAATGGTTTCGTCAACCTTAGAATACTTATCTGCAGTCTTAGAGAATCCCTCTACCTCAATCCAACCACCATCATAATGGTCGTTGAGCACCACATATAGACCAGCATTCATACAGTAGTCCACAACCTCTTTCACGCGCTCCAACCATGCGGCATCAATTTTGCCATTGGTAGAGTGGATATACCATGAACAAGGAATACGTACCGACTTAAAGCCCTGTGCCTTAACAAAGTCGATAACCTCCTGTGTTGTTTTGGTCTTTTGCCATGCTGTCTCGGCTGCAACACCATCGCCCGAAGCCTCAAGAGTGTTACCGAGGTTCCATCCGGGATACATCTCTGCGGCAATCTCCTTGGCAGTACGGAAGGTGTAAGTCTCCTCTGGCTTTACTATCTTTCCAGCCTGAGTTACTACAATGCGGTCAAAGGCACCGTCAAGGTTGGCAAGGATAGTGCCTTGGCGCTCCTCACCGGTGTTCTTTGCACATACTACAGAGAAAGATGATGATTTCTTGTCGCCTGATATGCGGGCGACAGAAAGCCAGTCGGCCTCGGAGCGCACGAAAGCCGTACCGCCCTGCACTGTGAAAACGGCATCGCCACCCTCCACACCGAACGCGAGTTCGGCGGGAGTGATGTTGAGTTTACCTTTGCTGTCTGCCAATGGGTTGGGGTTACTGTCATCGCTACATGCCGACAACATCACTGCGCTCATGGCAAAGAGCATCAGAAATAATGATATTTTTTTCATAAATTCTAAATTCTAAATTCTTAACTCTTAATTCTTAACTCTTAACTCTTAATTCAAGAATCACCATGGCTTTGCAAACAGCTCAGAAGAGAAGTTACCTATGGTGTATTTACATGACTTCTGATAGCCGAGAGACAGCATACAGTTGTTGCCTTCTACCTGTGTCGATCCATCGAATGCTGGATTTGCAGCAGTGCCATTACCCCAAATATTGTGGAGTTCAACACGGAAGTTTCCATTGTCCTCAATGTCGCCATAGAGAATCTTGGAAGCATCGAACGGAACATTCACATCGTCATTGACTACAGACTTGAGTTCGGCCGAGAAGCCTGAGAAGTATTTGCGGATGTCCACAATATCAACGAGACATACGGCACCGTTAGCAGGACCTACGCCACCACAGTCTGCATCCACATCGAGAAGCATACTAAAATCGGAAGTGGAAGCGAGTTTATACTGGAAGTTTTCCTTCACCACCTTGACGGCTCCAGGATTCTCCTTGCCCCAGTTGCCTGGCATCGACCAATCAGAATTCAGACCTACGGCTGTCTGCTTGGCTGTGAACTCGAGGTTGGTGTCGAGAGAGACGATGGTGAATGTCACTTCGAAGGTGGAGTTGAAGGCAAGGGCTGTCTCCTCGGTGGTCTCGCCACCTCCAGGATGGAACGGTGTGTCCTTCAATCCATTCCAGCCGTCGTTATGTCCGCAACCCCAGATATTTGCAATCTCGACGCGATAATTGCCTTTGTCCTCAATGTCGCCATAGTAGAACTTGTTTGCATCAAATGGAATAACCTTGCCATCTGCCTTAAGAGTGTCAATCTTGACGAAAGCATTAGGATAGGCTGCTGCGAAGCCCTCGATATCGAGAACATATACCTGTCCGTAAGCACGAGGCTCGGATGTGTTGAATGTAACAGTATAAGTACCAGTCTGTCCGCCTGCCACTGTCACTGTAGCTCCAGCCCAAGCGTCGGAAGGTTCACCGCCACCAGGTATTTGACCATAGCAAGAAAGCACAGCCTTATATCCATACTTCTCCAACTGCGGTATCATGTTGATACTCAACAGACATGCACCCTGTGAAGGATCAGTTCGCATCACAGCCAACTGCAATGTCTTGTCGGTGAGTGAGAGTATCTTGATGTTGTTCTTCAAGTCGTCTGTATATCCAGGACCGTAGTTTGCGGGAGCAAGGCAGTTGGCGCCTTCGAGGGTGATGGTCTTGTTAGCCTCATCCACGGTGTATGTACCTTCCTCAGTCGTTTCCTTACCTTCGGCATCCACATGCTTCACAACTACAGTTCCATCTTCGTTGAAGGTGATAGAACCCTGGCAGTTGGCGGCACTGCCACCTACAGCCCAAGAGTTGCCGGCAAAGTCAGGATCCCAGCACCAAGAGTCGCCTACGACTGGTTCGCCATTGGTGACTGTGCGCCATGAATCCTGCGTACCATAGAAATATGTAGGGCCGTGGAATACCTGATACTCACCATCGAGGGTGAGGTCGATTTCCCATGTCTTGCAGAGCAATGACTTGTCAAACGGAATATTCTTTGCCACTGAAACAGGGCGAACGGCAAGAGCCTGATATACAGGAGTTGTAGAACGGGCATTGCCACCCTGGTTGAAGAGGTAGCTCATGGCAAACTGCGGGTCGGTGGCATTGACAGAGCCTGAGAGATAGCGACCTTCGGTGCCTACACTTGTAGTAGTGCCCTGAGTGCGCGAACCGGCAGCAGGCATGAAGATAGAGTTACCGTTAGGACCGGTGAACTGATATCCAGCAACACCCTCTTTCTCAATCCATTCCACCTTGCAGCAACGGAAGAGTTCCTCGTATTCAGCGATAGTAGGAATAGTTGTCTTGCCGTCAGTAACCTTGTTGGCAATATCCTGTGCTGACTTATAAATATCGCCTGAAGCATAGTCTTCGGGATTGATGCTGGTGTTGTAACCAGTGAGATCACCGAAACCTACGAGAGCTCCCAAATCAGTCTCTGAGTTTGCACCGATGTTGCACTTTGCCCACTTGGTGGAGAGACCGAGGTCAACGAGGTCGTTGTCAACGTCAAATTCCTTGGCGGGAGTGGTGAACTCCTTGGTGTCGCCATATACTACACCCTGACCGAGGTCGAGATAGGCGGCATAGTAATATGTTGTTCCGGGAATGAGGCCGAGAGCATCAATGCTATAGTCAGAACCGAGCACACCTGGGATGCGCACACCGGCACGAACACGCTCGTCGCCAGCAACACCCGATACCACGATACCAACCTCAGCATCGGCAGGCAACTGCTGAATCTGTCCAGACAGTTTCACAGTGGTGGCTGTAAGATCCTTATAGTCGCCAGTGACAGCCTTCGAGTCGGTGAGTATGAGGCTGCTCACCTCACCCTTGTATGTCACCTTGCCCTGAAGAGTGACGAAGGCCTGATAGTAATACACTGTTCCCGGCATACCGGCAATAGTGGCACTGAACTCAGATGCGCTGTTTGCCAACACTCGCTCCGAGAGATTGTCCTGGGATACACCATAGTAGAATCCAGTTACGTATGCACTCTGAGCCTGACTTTCCAGTCCTGCAACAGTTCCGTGCATAGTGGCAGATGTAGAGGTCACGTCGGCAGAGCCAGTGACTACCGAACCGTCCTTCAGCAGCGGGGTGGTATTAACCGCAATGTCATCGTCGCTACATGCCGTAAAGCAGAAGCCGAGGACGAACGCCATTATACTAAATAATATTTTATTTTTCATTTTATCTTCTTGTTTAAGAATTTGATTTTTTATAATTCTTAGTCACAATATTACTCGATAACGCATGTTACACTCTCGAACATATCGGTATAGTCACCTTCTCCAAATCCGTCAAACTGGATTGAGAGGTCGAGACAAGTGTCGATGAACTTCTGTGTTGCACCGGTGGTGTTGGTCAGTGTGACGGTGGTTTCGCCGTCAACATTCACTACCACAGCGTCGTCGAGGTCGAAGCATCCAGGCTCCCATGTTTTCTTGATATTGTTGTCGATAAGGGCACACTTAGGTGTCTTGCTCCATGTGATGACTCCAGGCTTGAGCTTGAATGTCACCTTGATGGTCTGGTTCTTCTTCAGCTTAACGCTTGCGGCATCCTTGAAGATTCCCTTACCGCCTTCACCATAGTGGTGGAAGCCGAGACGAACGCATCCATTCTCTGTCCATGAGATGCCCTCGTCGCCATAGTTGGTGTTGAGAGGCACTACGGTAGGACCTGTTGCTCCTGTCTCTATCTTCTTGAAGTTGAGGGTTGCGCAGAGATATGAGTCGATATTACCCTTTTCGTCATTTGATGCAGGAACACCGATGGTTACAGCATCACCTGGCTCGCATGCGAGTACAACAAACTCTTTTCCGGTCACGGTCAATGTGCGTGTATCGTTGCTTGCAGTGAGGATTGTAATCTCGTCGTCGAAAGTGAGTTTGCCGTCGGCGATAGTCACCTTGCCCGACTTGTCGCCACACTCATAGTTATAGCTGCCGTCGGAAGCGCGTGAGATGATGAGTTCGAAGTCGCCAATCTCGTCGCCGCATGCCGGTGCCCAGTTGGTGGAGTAGTCACCCTTGGTAACACTCTCCCATGCAGATACTGACGGTGAACCGTTCCACCACATCCAGTCGTAAGGAGTCTCGTCGTTGATGATGAATGTCATCTGGTTGCCCACGTATGTCACACCGTTGATTTCTGTTGTAAACAAGTCGGTAGTGAGGTTGTTGAATGTAGGCAACTGAGGCTCTGTCTTCTCGATGAGTCCGCTTTCTTCCTTAGGAATGCACTCGCCGTTGGTGTCGATAACCTCCTGCGACACGAAGTTCCAGATAAGCCACCATGGGCCTTCGCTGTTGGTACGCATCGTGGCAATCTGCAAAAGATAAGGTGTGCACTCGATAATCTTCACATCCTGTGTATAGTTGGAGCAAACCTCATCAAAAGCCGCATTGTGAAGTGAATAGCAGTCGGTGAACGAGATTGTGGGGTGTGTCAAGTCACTCACGTTGAGATTGAACTTACCGTTCATCATCGTGCCGCCATTGGCATCGTTGCGGAACACCTTTGCTGTACATCCGTTCTGTGCGTCAAGACCGAATTCCATATACGAAGCCATGTATGGGTCGTCGGCAGGGATAAGCCATGACTGAAATCCGGGGTCCCAGTTGGGCGCCCAGTTGTCGCTACCGAAGACAAAGTCGGTAGAACCCGAACCGTCGTTTCTTGTATCATCGGGATTACCATACATCACAGGACCGGTGCAACGTCCGATACCATAGTCACCATTACATGGCACCCACTTCTTGCTCTTGCCAACTCCGCCAGCAAGATTTTCCCATATCTTTGCCTCGAGCTGCGAGAAGTCGTTCTGTGGAATATTAAACTGATAGGGGTCTCCATACACTACTCCTGCGCGTGTTTCGGCACCGAGAGAAACCTCATAGTCGCCGGCGAAAGGCAGACCGATAGTCAGTTTCTGTTCCTGCGAACGTCCGTTGGGAGTCACCCACAATGGAGTGCAGCCCTTGAGCTTCGACTCCAAGGTCACATAGTTACCGTCGATCGTCACGGTATAGGCGTCCGGACATTTCAGGTCGTCGCTCGAATATTGAGCGCCACCGAATCCAAAGTCGTCCGGCGAACAGGCTGCCAGCATCATTGCCGCGCCCGCCATCATTGTATATATCTTTTTCAGTTTCATAAGAAATGAACTTTAATATCTTTAATATTTAAATTTTTTAATTCTTTAATTTCTTAATAGAATTAAGACATCACCATCCGGCATTCTGGGTCAACACGCCACCCGAGAGAGTAATCTGGGTGTTAGGTATCTGCATCAATCCCTTCTTGGCAGTGAAATTGTCGATGTTGAATGATGTGGTGGTCTCCACACCGCCGTTCATCACCTTGGCTCCGTTCTGAGCCTCAGCAATGGCACGTCCGGCGTATGCTCCGTCTTTCTCATAGCGCATGAGGTCCCAGAAGTGGATGCCCTCGAAGGCAAACTCGATGGCACGCTCCTTGCGGATGTTCTCAATGCTATAAGAGAGTGACTCACCCGGGCAAGAACGCTGGTGAACCATGTTCAGACCGGTGTTGGTGCCTGTAAGCTCGGAGTGCATAAGGAGCACGTCGGCATAGCGCATCACTGTCCAGTCCTGATAGTAGGTGATGTTCATGTGTTGCTCGCCAAGTTCGAAACCTACTTCCTGACGTGTTCCGTCGCTGAAGCACATCGGTGCATACTTGCGGGTGTAGTAGCCTGTGTATTCGTATGTATCGTTGACATCGGCTGCAAATCCTGCATCAGCACAGCTCCACACACAAGCATTGAAGCGAGGGTCTGTCTTGTAGGTATCAACAAACTTCTGTGTCACCGAGCAAGCTCCCCATCCCGAGGCGATGTTCACGCCAGTGGCACACTTGTTGCGCGGACCAAGATAAACCTGGAACACATTACCGTCGGCATTGCCGTTGTAATCAGCTGTGGCTGAGAACTTGAGGTTGAGGATAACCTCCTTGGAGATGTCGCTCACCCAACCACCATTGTTATAGTACTTGCCCTTGAAAGTGGTGTCCCAAGCATAGTTAGAGCCATTGCTGGCATCCTTGGTACAAGCCGGCATAAAGAGGTCGGCATAGTTGGCCTCAAGCTCATATCCGCCATTATTGATGATGTCCTCAAGAGCGTCGATGGCCTCCTGTTTTGAGCAGCCCTCGTTCTCCTGTCCGTAGTAACCTGTATAATATAGGTACGCACGAGCCAACAAAGCCTCGGCTGCATACTTAGTGATACGTCCGTCGTTTTCCTTGCGGTTATCCAATGGGAATGCGTTGGCCGGAATGTTGGCGGCTGCATACTTCAGATCTTCGAATATCTGCTTATACACCTCTGATGCTGCCGTACGGGGAAGATTCTCCTCGGTGGGCACTGTGACGAGAGGCACATCGCCAAACATGCGGGCGAGGTCGAAATAGAGTATGGCACGCAGGGCGCGAGCCTGACCGATGATACGTCCGCGAGCGGCAAGGTCGCCACCCCAGTCGGCTGTCTCCTCTGCCTGAATCACCTTGTTGCAGCGGAAGATGGCTGCATAGTAGTTGATCCAGTCGGTGTTGAAGAGGTTATTATACGATGGAGCCACGGAGATGTCAAACTGGTCGAGCACGTTGTTGTTCTTGGCATCCGAGAAACCGAGACCGCCGTGTGCCTGGTCAGAGGCAAACTCCGCCAGCATGTACATTCCGATTTCCTCGCTGCTTATAGTACGCTGCCATCCGTCGTAACAACCCACGAGAGCCATCTCGATGGCTTCGGTGTTGCGATATGCTGTCTCGTCGTTCTGACTGGTCTTCGACTCTGTATCCATAGAGCATGATGTGACAGTCAATCCGGCTACAGCCAATGCGCTATATAAAAATATATGTCTTGTCTTCATAAGAACTTTAATATTTTAATTCTTTAATTCTTTAATTTCTAATCTCCGATTAGAACGCAATGTTCATACCCACGATGAATGTGCGCGGATGAGGATAATATCCCATATCCACTCCCGATACCCAAGAGTCGGAACTATTGCCGTTGGTACCGTTATACGAACCGATTTCGGGGTCCATACCGTCATACTTGGTGAGTGTGAAGAGGTTCTGAGCCTGTACATAAAGACGGAGCTTGGAAATGCCCTTCCATGAGATGAGTCGCTTGAAGTCATAACCCAAGGTGAGGTTCTGCAGACGGATGTAGTCGCCATCCTGCAGATAGAGGTCGGAGAACTGCCAGTTGCCCACGTCACCATAGGTCACGCGAGGAATCTTGTTGCTTGTTCCCTCACCTGTCCAGCGGTCGAGAATCTGACGGCTGTAGTTGCCCTGAGATGAGTTGGGGTCGCGATATGACTGTGCAATCTTGAATCCGGCTGCGCCAGTGGCATTGGCACTGAGGTCGAAGCCCTTCCATGACAATGAGATATTGAATCCGAAGGTGTATTTGGGCAGTCCGTTGCCAAGGTCAACCTTGTCGGAAGCGTTGATCTGTCCGTCGTGGTTGATATCCACATACTTCACATCACCAGGCTGAACATTCGACTGCAATACACCGTTACCGGCTGCAATCCAGCTGTTTATCTCCTGCTGGTTCTGGAAGATGCCTGCGGTCTTGTAGCCCCAGAAGTAACCGATGGCGTGTCCGTTCTCGGCACGATAGAACTCCTCGGCATTCGAGTAAATCTGGTTGGTGGCACCATGAATTATTCCGTCCTCGGTAGGAATGCTTCCCACCTCGTTGTGGTTGTAGGCGAAGTTGCCGCCAACGCTATACGAGAAGTCCTTACCGATGTTGTCGTTCCATGTAAGACCGAGCTCAACACCGGTGTTCTTCACGTCACCGCCATTGATGACAGGACCTTGTGTTCCAGCAGTAGCCAATACTGGAGCCTGAACGAGCCAGTCCTTGGTCTTCTTGATATACCAGTCGGCTGTGAACGACAGACGGCTCTGGAGGAAGCGGGCGTCGATACCCACGTTAAACTGCTCGGATGTCTCCCACTTCACGTTCTCGTTGGCAAGACGTGAGGGATAAGAACCTGTTGACCAACCGCTCTGACCTGCATCGGTGCCGAAGTTATAGTTGGTATTGCTTGTTGTCACAGGAGCAAGATACTGATAGCAGTTGATGTTGGCATTACCCACCTGACCCCAGCTTGCACGCAGTTTCAAGAAGTCGAGCCAACCCTTGGTGCTCTTCATGAAGTTTTCCTCAGATATTGTCCAACCGGCTGACACTGAGGGGAAGTAACCCCAACGATGTCCGGGAGCAAACTTAGATGACTCGTCGGCACGGATTGTGGCGTTGAGCATATAGCGGTCTTTCCACGACCAACCAAGGCGTGCGAAGAGTGACATTCCGCGGGTCTCGTCATAGGGTGCGCCATTCACTTTCTTGTTGTCCGTTCCGTTAGTATTATTAAGGTACGCGTGATCCCAATCACCGAATCCGGGGATGAGTCCATCGTTGTAACCGCCCGAACTGCTGCCATTGTAGCGCGACCACTCCGAACCGATCAAAGCCGAGATGTCATGTCCACCCTTGATGGTGAAGTCATACTGGGCAGTGTTGGTCCACACCATCGAAAGACCATGACCATTGCCCTGGTTGACCTTGGTGAGAGTGTTGGCACTCTGCGGAGTAAACTGATATTCGGGAGTGAACGAGCGATAGTCGCTGGTACCATAGCTGATACCATAAACAGTCTTGATTTTCAGATTCTTAATCGGTTCAATCTGCATATACACATTGGCATCAAGTGTACCGCCCTTTGACTGATTGTAGCGGTTGACCATCATGTTTCCATAAGGGTTGCCGTCGTTGACGTTCCAGTCTGAATTGACTGTACCTGCATAGTCGCCATTGGCATCATAAACGGGATGAATGGGAGAAGAAGAGAATGCACTGCGGAGGTTGTTGTTCCAGATATTACCAGTGCCCATACCGCGCTGTGTCTTCCATACGAAGCTCACGCGCTCACCAATGGTAACAAGTCCGTTATACATCTTGTGCTCTGAATTGGCACGGAAGTTAAAGCGGCGATAATTTGAGACATCCGAACCGCCGATAACACCGTCCTGACCTGTATAACCACCTGAAATGACATAAGTGGAAACCTTTGAACCACCAGTGAATGCAAGACTATGACTTGTGGTAAGCGCACCATCCTCAATGGCTTGGTCAATCCAGTCGGTGTCATAGATATTACCATTGGCATCATGGATAGAGTTGAGGGATGTCCAGTCAACAGGAGAGAGACCGCTGTTGAGGCGAGCCTCGTCCATGATGGTCATATACTCCTTGGCATTGAGCATGTTAAACTTGCGTCCTACAGTCTGCCATCCTACATATCCATCGTATGTTATCTTGCCCTGTCCTTCCTTACCGCTCTTGGTGGTTACGAGAACAACACCATTGGCAGCCTGTGCTCCATAGATAGCAGCCGA
>JALFIX010000094.1 GCA_022775105.1 Prevotella sp.
ATTGCGACATCATCAAGGCAAACATCCTGAAGATTGAGAAGAAGGACTGGACAGGCGGACCGCAGTATCTTGCACCCCATTTCGATATTGTCCTGCCATCAGAGGTTAAGGCCGGAACATACAAAATTGCAGAAATCGGTACTATTGAGGGCGATATCAATGACATCACCATCACCAGCATGAACGGACACAAGGCACGACTGACATACGCAGACGCGGTGCTTTCGCTTGTTGTTGAGGACATGCGCGAAGCTACTACCATTGTATGGAGCGGTGATGTGGATAACACATGGCAACTCGCCGACAAGAGCAACTTCAAGACACTCGACGGAATGGCTGACGTGTTTGTATCGGGAGATAACGTGATCTTCAACGACGAGGCAAGCAACGGCAACGTGGTTCTTACCGAGGATGTAAATCCCGCAACCATCACGTTCGAGAACAACAATCTCGAATATACCCTGTCAGGCACAAATGCCATAACAGGCAAGTCGAGCATCATCAAGAAGGGCGAAGGAAACGTGAACATCAACAACACCAACACCTTCAGCGGTTCGATCAACATCAATGGCGGTAAGCTCACCGTAAATGCACTTGGACAGGTGGACGGAACAAACGAGGGCGCATTAGGCCACTATTCAAATGCCATCAACCTCAATGGCGGTACATTGGCTGCAAATGCCAACATTACAACAAGCCATCCGATTGCAGTTGGAGCCAACAACGGTGCAATTATGACCAACGACGGCGTGACCCTAATCCTCACCGACAAGATTACGGGTACAGACAACACCCTCATCAAGGAAGGCAAGGGAGCATTGACCCTCGCACCGACAGCAAGCTACGGCACACTTATCGTTAACAGCGGAACAGTGAATACCCAGGAGAACGCATCGTCTAAGCACGGTCTGCCCAAGAACGTGGTACTCAACGACGGATCGACATTGCGCGACGCAAGCAATATTTATTCATATTCTACGAATGCGGCTAACGTGGATGTTCCCGAAGGTTCAAACGCGAAATGGTATCTTGACGCAAGATGCAACTACACCGGTGCACTGACTGGAAAAGGAACGCTCAATTTATATGCGACAAGTGTGAGGTCTTACCTGCAAGGCAATTGGAGTAATTTTGAAGGTACCATCAACATCTATAGCAGCAAATCCGGCAGCTACGACCCTGTATTGGTTATCGACAACTCTTACGGTTTGGCTAACGCTACTGTCAATGTCTCATGCCCATTGGACAACAACAAGAAAAATGTGGCAATAGGCAATCTCCTCGGAAGCAGTTCATTGAGCGGTAGCGGTACATGGACAATTGGCGCTCTGAACGAGGACGTGAAATATACGGGAGAGATTTCTGGCGGTAAGATTATAAAGACGGGTAATGGTGTATGGACCATGAACAAGGTGACAAGCGGACTAACAGGCATCACTACAGTGAACGGCGGTGTGCTTAACCTCAACAACACTGCATCTGCCGAGAAGTTCTTCGGCAACTACGAGACTGCTGTCAGCGGTACAGGTATTCTTGCAGGACGTGCACTGCTCCACGGAGTGACTGTAAACAAGGGCGGTACGATCAAGCCGGGTAACTACACATCAAGTATTCCCACGGGATGCCTGAAGTCAGCCAACAGCATCTACTGCTATGAGGGTTCGACTGCTAAGTTCTTCCTTTACAACAACAAGGGAACCGCCACCAGCCGCACCTATCTTGATGTGGCAAGCACATTGTCCATCGCAGGCGACATCGTGGTGGAAGCATACGGCAAATATGTGCCCAAGATTGGCGACACATTCACCCTTTGGACAGCTGCAACCTTCAAGGGTGAACCGACAAGCATCACACTGCCAGAACTGCCCGAGGGTATGCAGTGGGATACGACAGAACTTCTTCAGCCAACCGGAATTATTAAGATTGCGGAAGCTACAGGCATTGACGGCATCACCGCCAAGGGAGAGTTTGAAGCCAAGGTATATACAGTCGATGGCGTGCTTCTTGGTATTATCTCCTCCAACAAGGACAACCTTGTTAAGGATATTACAAAGTTGGGAGTACAAGGTGTTTGTGTAGTCAAGTTAAATAATGAAACAGTAAAGATTGTTATTAGATAGTTAGTATTAGTAATGAGTAAAAAAACAGTTAGGTTTTTTGGAATCCTGTTCGCCGTGATAGCGGCGACAGGATTTGTTTCGTGTTCAGACGACACAACCAGTAATTTCGACCCTGCGGGTTCGATAGCTGAAATATTCGAGAACATGAAGGGAGATTATTCGGGTACTTATAATACCCCATACAACGTAAGAAAGGAAGTCAGGTTCTCCATCGACAAACAAGCTGAATTTAAAATCAGCAACTTCCCTATGGAGAATGTCCTATACAATATATATAAAGGAGAATATGAGAATGTAAGGCTTAATGCAGATGCACTGACCTTCTCCGCTCCAATAGACAGCGTAGGTTATGACTCAGGTTTCCTGACCTTCATAACAAAAAGCAACACCATTGTCAACCGCATAGATTTCTCATATACCAAGGATGAAGAGACACACAATGGTTGGGCACTTGTCACAGTGAAGGGCATTTTTAACAATACCATGAAGATGATGGATGCCAACTTCATTGTTACCGACCTTGTCATCGACAACAAAGACTACACTTCGACAACTTGTCCAATAGACAATATTGTAGAGGCAAAACATCAATAAGGAGGGGAGGAAACTCCCCCTTTTTAATACACAAAAACTAACATTTTGGGTTTATTATCAAATAATAGGGTTTAATGGTCAAATATTAAAGTCTTATAATCATTATTTTGGATAATTTTGCACACGAAATACAGATTTTTATACGCAAACCATTGGGATTAAAAACCTATAGATAATAGATATGAGTAAACAAGACAAGTTAATTTCTAAGTCTGTTTTGCCATTTGCATTAGCATGCGCCGCCATGACATTCGCTCCTACAATAGGAGTGCAAAAAGTCAGGGCTGAAGTGCATGAAGTGCAACAGGCGAAGGCTATCAAGGGCTCTATTGTTGACGAAAACGGAGAGCCTGTAATCGGTGCGACCATTAAGGTCGTAGGTGGTACGAGCAACCAGATGACGGTTTCCGACTTTGACGGAAACTTCAGCATCAATGCCAAAGCCGGTGCAAAGATTACAGTATCTTACATTGGCTATGAGGAAGCCACCGTGGTTGTAAAACCAGGTATGAAGATTGAGTTGAAACCATCGGGTGCCGTTCAGCTTAAAGGCATCGAGGTGGTTGCATACGGTGTCCAGAAGAAGGTGACTGTCACTGGAGCCCTTTCTTCTGTCAAGAGCGAAGACCTCGTCCGCACCCCGGTATCTTCAGTGAACAACGTGCTTGCCGGACAGCTTTCCGGTGTGACCACCGTCCAGTATTCAGGTGAACCTGGTTCTGATGCCGCCAGCATCTTCGTACGTGGACAAGGTACATGGGTCAATTCCGAACCGCTTATCCAGGTGGATGGTGTAGAGCGTTCAATGTCGGACATCGACCCCAACGAAATCGAGAGTATTACAGTGCTTAAAGATGCCTCCGCCACTGCCGTATTCGGTGTGCGCGGTGCTAACGGTGTTGTGCTCATCACTACCAAGCGCGGTGCTGAGGGCAAGGCTAAGATTAGCGCATCCACCTCATTCTCAGCCCTTACCCCAACCAAGATGGTTGAGCAGGCATCGTCGTACGACTATGCCACATTCTATAACCAGATGCTCGCCAACGACGGCTCGGGCGCGAGATTCTCTGACGCTGTCATCGAGAAGTTCCGCACAGGCAGCGACCCAATCCGATTCCCCAACACCCGTTGGGCAGACTATATCATGAAGGATGTCACCCTTCAGACCCAGCACAACGTTTCTATCAGCGGTGGAACAAAGAACGTGCGCTACTTCATCAGTGCAGGTATGTTCACCCAGGGCGGTCTTTTCAACCAGTTCGACCAGAGCTATGTGAACGACTACCGATATCACCGCTACAACTACCGTTCTAACCTTGACATCGACCTCACCAAGACCACTACTATCAGTGTTAATCTCTCAGGTATGGTGGATGAGGCAAAGAAGCCTTACACTGGCCAGGGTTCTGCCGGTATGATCAAGAACATCTACTATGCAGCTCCGTTCTCAAGCCCCGGTATTATCGACGGACGTTGGATTATTAACACCACCAACGGTAACGACAATGCCGACGGCAACACACTGCCCTTCGTCGGCGGTACGGCAATGTCTTACTATGGTAGCGGTTTCATGAACACCAGCATCAACAAGATGAGCCTAGACCTCAAGCTCACACAGAAGTTGGACTTCATCACCAAGGGTCTTACATGGCATATCAAGGGTGCTTACAACAGCCAGTTCAACATTTACAAACAAGGATCCGCTTCCGTTGCCACATACACTCCAGTATGGCAGGGACTTGACGAGGTTACAGGTCAGAATCTCTTCCTCTATCGCAAGAATGGCGACACCACCACTCCAAGCTATGGAGAAAGCAGGAGCAAGGGACGTAACTGGTACTTCGAGACAGCCTTCAACTACAGCCGTTCGTTCGGTCTGCACTCTGTAGGCGCACTTCTGCTCTTCAACCAAAGCCAGGACTACTACCTCTCCACATATCCCGATATCCGCCGTGCATACGTGGGACTCGTAGGTCGTGTGACATACGACTGGAACAACCGCTACATGGCAGAGTTCAACATCGGTTACAATGGTTCGGAGAACTTTGCTCCAGAGAAGCGTTTCGGCACATTCCCCGCAGGTTCAGTGGGATGGATTGTCAGCGAGGAATCATTCTTCAAGCCAATCAAGAAGGTTGTCACGTTCCTCAAACTACGTGCATCATGGGGTCTCGTGGGTAACGACAAGATTGGTGGTTCACGATTCATGTATCTCCCCGACCCATATAACGTTAACCAGAACGCACTCTACAACCGTACCGGTAAGGACAGCGGAGCCTACGGTTATAACTTCGGTGTGGATAACGGTACGACAAAGATGGGTGCGCTCGAAGGCAGCAAGAACAATCCCGAGGTGACATGGGAGAAGGCGTTCAAGCAGGATTATGGTTTCGACATGAACTTCCTCAACGACCGTCTGCGCCTTACATTTGATTATTATAAGGAGAATCGTAAGGATATCCTCCTCTCCGACTATACCGCTCCCGGTATCCTCGGTTTCACACTTCCCGCATCCAACCTCGGCGAGGTTAATTCATGGGGTTACGAGGTTAGCCTCAACTGGAACGACAAGATTGGTGACAAGTTCCGCTATTGGGCTAAGTTCAACCTGTCTTACAACCAGAACGAGATTATCGAGAAGAAAGAGGCTCCTCAGGAGAACGACTACCACTATCAGAAAGGACATAGAATCGGCTCTCGCCTGCAATATAAGTTCTGGAAGTTCTACTACGATGGCGCAGAGGCTGACTATGAGAAGGAGTTCGGACAGGAATTCCCCGTGCCACTTGCAGGAGAAGGCAAGCTGAAGCCAGGTGACTGTATATTCGTTGACCTCAACGGCGACGGCGTTATCGATGCCAAGGACATGAGCTACGACTATGGTTATACCGATGCACCTCAGTACATCGCTGGTCTTAACCTCGGTTTCCAGTGGAACAACTTCTCAATGAACGCCCAGTTTACAGGTGCATGGAACGTGTCACGCTCTATCAGCGACGTGTTCCGCCAGCCGTTCTTCAGCTCAAGCTCCACAACAGAAGGAGGTCTGTTGCAGTATCATGTTGACAACACATGGACAGCGGACAATCCCTCACAGGATGCCGAATATCCTCGCGCAACATGGGCAAACGCACAGAACAACTACGTGACATCCACATTGTTTGAGAAGGACGCGAAGTATCTCCGTCTGAAGACCCTTCAGGTTGCCTACGACTTCCACTTCCCGTTCATGAAGGCACTCGGACTTACTCAGCTGCAGCTTGCCCTGAGCGGTTACAACCTCTTCACGATCACTCCTTACAAGTGGGGTGACCCAGAGACACGTGCATCCAACGCACCGTCTTATCCTCTCCAGAGAACATACACAGCAAGTCTTAAGCTCGGATTCTAATTTAAACAAGTATAAAAATGAAACTATATAACAAACTTTTCGCAGGTGTCTTGGGTATGGTTGTGGGAGCGTCGGCTATCACATCCTGCACAGACAACATCGCGTTCGGAAATGCGTTCCTTGAGAAGCCGGCTGGTTCTACTGTTACAAAGGACACAGTTTTCAACAGTGCCGTATATACCGAACAGTTCCTCAATGCAATATATGCGCTGCAGTACTACGGACTTCCCTACAACAACAATTGCGGTAACGCTGCAAGTCCATGGACAGGTAAGTTTGACCAGCTCACCGACTGCTGGCTTATGCACTGGGACAACAACACTATCTACAAGAGTTATTATTCCGGTACACTTTCAGCAAACGAAAACCCGCTTTTCTCATTTACAAATGACAAGGTATGGGAAGCTGTTCGTGCCGCATGGTTGCTGCTTGAGAATATTGATAACGTACCTGACCTCAGCGATGAGAAGAAGGAGCAGTTTAAGGCTCAGGCCAAGTGCTTGATGGCTGCACGCTACTTCGACCTCTTCGCAGTATATGGAGGTCTGCCTTTGGTTGACCACTCATTCACTGGTGTAGAAGGTTCATACGAGTTGCCTCGCGCCACTCTCGACTCAACCGTTGTGTTTATGACAGACAAGCTCGACGAGGCTATTAACTCGGGGGCACTGCGCTGGGCATATAACGGAAACACCGTTGAGACAGACTCTACCAACAACGTCGGACGCTGGACTAAGGCGGGAGCCATGGCTCTTAAGGCTAAGATCCTTACCTTTGCGGCATCACCTCTATTTAATAATGACAAACCGTATTACGACGGAACGACTGAAGCAGAAAAGCAGCACCTCGTATGGTATGGCAACTACGACCAACAGAGATGGCAGAAAGCCCTCCAGGCTTGTGAGGATTTCTTCAACGAGCTGAACAGAAGCGGATGGTACAAGCTGATGACATACGAAGACCTTGGTCTCAGCAAGAGCCACGACAGCTATCGTCAGGCTTACCGCAAGGGATATGCCGCCCAGGGAAGCCATGAGATTATCCACTCTGTACGTGTGGGTGGTATAGATGCTTACAAGGCAGGTACTTACACCTGGCACCAGTGGCATGACAGTCCTGCACGCCAAAACTGCCTCCCCACACAGGAATATGTTGAGATGTTCCCATGGAGTGACGGTACTCCGTTTAATTGGGAGGAGGACAGTATCAAGGGACGCCTTTTCGGAGCAAATGGACGTATGTTCTACAAGTTCACTGCTATCCGTGGTGGTGTTAAGAAGGAAGCATCACGTGACCCGCGTCTCTATGAGGAGTGTATTGTCAATAGCCAATACCAGTCTCTCGACTGGACAAGCGGAAAATCAACTGGTGACATCTACGAGCTTTGGGTTGATGGCTATGATGCAGGCAAGAATGTTGCGACATACGATGCTGATAATAACATCACTACTGTTGTGGAGGCATTGACATCAAGATATGCCACAGGATATGACTGCAACAAGTATTATATGAACCAGGACTACTTGCGCCAGTTTACTCAGTGGGTTTATCTCAGTCTCGACGAGATGTATCTGATGTATGCCGAGTGTCTCGCACAGACAGGCAATCTTGACAAGGCTATCCAAATGGTTGACGTGGTGCGCAAGCGTGTCGGACTCAGCAGCATCAACACCTCTGGTTATTATAAGGATGCCAACGGCAACAAGATTGACCTTAAGAACGACAAGGACAGGCTGATTGAAGAAATCCTCCGCGAGCGCGCATGTGAGTTGGGTATCAGCAACAACCACTACTACGACCTCATCCGCTACAAGCGTGGCGACTGGTTTACAAAGCGTTTGCACGGTCTTGTCATCTATCGCATGGAAAAGAACGCCTCAGGACAGTGGGTTCGCGTGGCACGTCCTTGGAGAGGAAACGACAAGAATGGTGGTGTCGTTGAGCCTTCACGTTTCGACTATGCCAAGTTTGAAATCACCAACCGCAAGCGCGTGCTTTGGGAGAAAGACCCCAACTCTATTGAGGTAGCCAAGTGGTTCCTCTGGCCATTCCCGCAGACAGAAATAAACAAGGGCTACGGCTTGGTTCAGAACCCTGGATGGTGACAGTGAGAAATGACAATTGAGAAATGAGAAAAGACAATTGACAATTGTAATTTAGATTATTGAATATATGAACAAGAAGAATATATATGTGCTATCATTACTGGCAGGAGCATTCCTGCCGGCAATGGCACAAACAGACAATACGAGTGACGGTGATGCTTTTGCCGCACAGGAGATTGAGGTGGGTGCAAACAAGAACTTCTCCCGCTCACAATCCACGGCTGCCGCCACTGTTATCACCAACAAGGACGTGAACAAGCGTTCGCCAAAGAACGTCCGGAACTCAATCATCGGACAGGGTGGTAACGGTCTTGTGTCGCTCGACGGTGCCGGAACATACTTCAATGCCAACGCCACATTCTATGTACGCGGTCTGCAGAGCCTCAGCGGAAGTTCGCCACTGATTCTCGTGGATGGCATTGAGAGAGACATCAACTTCATCGACCCTACGGAAGTGGAGTCAGTGACTATCCTCAAGGACGCCGCCGCAGTGGCTCTCTACGGATACAAGGGTGCCAACGGTGCCGTGCAGGTGACAACCAAGCGCGGTAAGTATAACTCCAAGGAACTGAAGGTGACTTTCGACCATATCATCAACTATCAGATTGACCGTCCTAAGTTCATCAACGCTCAGACATACGCAAATGCCATGAACGAGGCTCTCGCCAACGAGGGTGCAGCTCCGAAATACTCGGCAGCTGAAATCGAGGCTTTCGGCAACGGAATGTATCCTGACCTTTATCCCAACGTCAACTGGGTGGATGAGACATTCCGTCATCATGGAATCACCAACAAGATTAGTGCCGAGATGACCGGTGGCGGTCAGAAGTTCCGCTACTACACTGCCATCAACCTCCTTTCGGACAATGGCTTCGTGAAGAACACGGAGGATGACAACGGCAACAACACCCAGGACAAGTATGTAAGAGGTAATCTGCGCGTGAACCTCGACATCGACCTCACTCCCACCACAATGCTCAAGGTGAACACCGTGGGTATGCTGAGCGAGATGTCTTGTCCGGGCAACGCCTCCAACCTTTGGGGACTTGTTTATTCACTGCCGTCAGCTGCATTCCCAGTGAAGTTTGAGAGTACAGGCGACTGGGGCGGTAGCGCAACATGGGCAGGAACAAACAACCCCGTGGCTAACTCAGCAGGAGCTGCATACTATAAGATTCACGAGCGTGCCCTTTATGCCGACATGACCCTCAACCAGGACCTTGGCTCATTCCTCAAGGGACTCAGCGGAACAGTGCGTCTTGGATATGACACTTACTCCACAATCTATGAGAACCACAGCAAGACCTTCCTCTATGGCTACTACAACCCTGCAACATGGGAAAACGGTGTGCCTACGGCAGGAGCTTACAACCAAGGTGGTGAGAAGGGAACACAGAGTACAGATGCAAATACCAATGCCTACGCACGCAGACTGCATTTCGACGCAGGTCTGAATTTCGAGCGTAACATCACCCCCGACCACTATCTCTACTCTTCACTCCGTTGGGACTATGAGTATCTAAATACAACCGGCGTGAATACAACAATCTACCGTCAGAATGCGTCATGGCTCAACCACTATGCCTACAAGAACAAGTATATTGCAGAGTTGGCACTGGTATATTCCGGTTCAAGCCGTTTGGCTCCCGGCACCAAGTGGTCTTTCTCACCCACTGTCAGTGCAGCTTGGGTGATAAGCAAGGAGGATTTCATGAAGGATATCAGCTGGATTAACTTCCTTAAGCTGCGTGCTTCTTACGGACGTATCAACGCTGACTATCTCCCCGGTGACAATGTATGGACATACTACACACAGTCATACAGCACTGACGGTGTTACTTACAAGTTCAACTCAGGCTATGACTCTGACTTCGGCCGCACCACTCTCGGACAGATGGCTACTCCTAATCCGTCGCACGAGAAGGCAGACAAGTTCAACATAGGTATCGACGCCACACTCTTCGGTGGTCTTAACCTCCAGATTGACGGTTATCGCCAGCGTCGCTCAGACATCTGGGTATCAGGTGCAGGAGCCTTCGGTAGCATCATCGGTTTCGACGCTCCTTATATCAATGCCGGTATTGTTGACAGCTGGGGCTTTGAGGCAGCAGCCGACTACACAAAGAGCATCGGTGAACTGAAGATCAATGTTGGCGCGACATTCGCATTGAACAAGAACAAGATTAAGGAGCAGGCTGAGGAACCGCGTGCATACGAGAACCTCGTTCAGACAGGCAACCCGCTCAGCTCAATCTACGGACTTAAGGCCATCGGACTCTTCCAGAACCAGGCTGAAATCGACGCAAGTCCTGTCCAGACCTTCTCTACTGTTCGCCCCGGCGACATCAAGTATGAGGATGTTAACGGTGATAATAAGATTGATGCCAACGACCAGGTTAAGATTGGATACAGCACAGCTTGTCCAGAAATCTACTATACCTTCCATCTTGGAGCAGAATACAAGGGATTTGGTATCGACGCCATGTTCCAGGGTACTGGTCGTTATTCAGCCATGCTCAACACAACAGGTTACTACTGGGGACTTATCAGCAACCGCACATTGTCACAGTATGTATATGACAACAGCTGGCGTGCCGACAACCCCAACGCAGAGTTCCCGCGTCTCAGCTCAAGCAGCAATGCCAACAACTATCAGACAAGTTCGTTCTGGCTTCGCGACCGCAGCTATCTTAAGCTCCGCAACGTTGAGGTTTACTACAACCTTCCGAAGAGCCTTATGGCAAAGACTGGCTTTATCAATGCCGCCAAGATATACGTCCGTGGCAATGACCTGTTCACTTGCGACAATCTCGAATCTGTCGATGCTGCTTCCTACGGTGCTGTCGCTCCTCTTAACCGCAGCGTAATCATCGGCGCAGCCGTAACATTCTAATCATCATGTTTTAAAAAGAAAAGAATTATGAAACTGAAGAATATATTATTATCAGCCACATTAGGCATAGCTGCCCTGAGTTCATGCTCCGACAAGATGGACTACAAGGAGTACAATGTCTATGATGACGAATACATCAAGGAAATGTTCGGAAGAGTCGGTGGCTTCATGACTAAGATATACAACGACCTTGAGTCTGACTTCGGAAACTATTCAGGTGCAGTGCTTGCGTCTGCCACCGACGAGTCGGTTTATTCTCATCCAGGCAACCAGATTGAGGACTTCTACAACGGTGCATGGGGACCGACAAACGCCAAGTCAAGCACATGGACAAGATGTTGGGACGGTATCAGCTACTGCAACCTTGTTCTCGACGAGTTCAGCGGTCTGACCTTCCCCGAGTATGTTCTTGACATATATTATAAAGAGGAGATGGCACAATACCGCAACTATGAATACGAGGCAAGATGGGCACGTGCCTTCTTCTACTTCGAGTTGGTGCGCCAGTACAAGAACATCCCTCTGAAGACGAGACACATGAATGCTGACGAGGCAAACGCCCTGCCCCAGATGCCGTCTGACTCCATCTTCAAGTTCATCGACGACGAGTGCGCAGCCATCAAGGACAGTATCTTCGTTGACTATACCACTATCGGTTATCCTACAAAGTCAGAAACAGGTCGTGCAAACAAATTGGCGGTGTTGGCACTCCGCGCACGTGCAGCCCTGTATCATGCCAGTCCTCTGTTTAACACCAACAACGACAAGAGCCTCTGGCTTGAGGCTGCAAAGCGTTGCAAGGAAGTGTTCGACCAGGCATCCCTGCAGTCTATGACTCTGGCAGGCAACTACAGCAAGTTGTTTAACAGTGACTCTTGGAAGGATTCCGATGCACAGAAGGAACTTATCTTCGGTGTTCGCTTGGCAGCAAGCAATGCCTTTGAGAAGTACAACTTCCCGATAGGTATGGAGAATGCCGGAGGCGGCAACTGTCCTACACAGAACCTCGTGGATGCCTTTGAGACCGTCAATGGTCTTGCTATCAACGAAGACCCTGAGTATGACCCGCAGAATCCATACGCCAACCGTGACAAGCGTCTTGGATATATCGTGGCTTGCAATGGCGAACTGTGGCCCAATTCTGCAAACAACGCATTGGAAACTTTCGTTGGAGGTGCAAACTCTTCGAGCGTGACCTACGGTACTCCTACAGGTTATTACCTGAAGAAATACTGTAATGCAGGTACCATCATCGCCAACACCGGCAGCAACAGTTTCTATCATATCTGGGTGGCATTCCGACTTGGAGAAATTTATCTCGACTATGCAGAGGCAGTGCTCAACTACACCGGCGACGGATATACAAAGCCTGAAGGTCTGAGCATGTCAGCAGCAGATGCCATCAACAAGATTCGCAAGCGTGCAGGACAGCCAAACATTGCCGAGGGACTCTCATTCGCTGAGTTCACCAAGAAATATGAAAATGAGCGATTCGTAGAACTTGCTTTCGAGGGACACCGTTTCTTCGACCTTCGTCGTTGGAAGAAGGCACCCGAGTATCTCAAGACCATCCGCAAGATGACCATTACCAAGAATGCCGACGAGACCCTTATATTTACACCGGGCACTCTCGAAACACGCACTTGGGATGACAAGTGGTATCTCTTCCCATTCCCGCAGAAGGATGTGCAGGTATGCGGATATGAGCAGAACCCCGGATGGAAATAACGAATACCAATCCCCATAGCCGCTCCAAAAGGTTCGGCTATGGGAATCAAAAAAAACAAATACTTATCATTTAATTATTAATTTAAAAAACTTAAAGTTATGAGAAAATTTTATCTTATGTTCTTAGCGCTTTTTGCCATGGCATTAACCGCTAACGCAGGTACGAAAGTACTCTATTCACAGGACTTCGAAACTGCTATTGACGCAGCCGCTGCAGGTTGGGCATCACCAAATGTACCTGGCGGTCTCAGCATTGGCAGTGACGAGTATGGAAAGTTTTTCCAATTCTCACCGGGCAATACCAATGACCGTTCTGCTCATTTGCTTTGGGGTGAGAGTCTTGTAAAGGATGCTGGTGTGACAGCCTACACTGTTAAGTTTGACTTCTGCTTCTACGCATTTGGCAATAACCACGTTACATCAGAAATCGCTTTAATGTCTGATGAGACTACTTGCACAAACAAGCCAAACGGAAATTTCAAGAACAACTCTACAAACTGCCTTTTTGACTTGTCAGAAGCTTCGTCAAACACAGCTAGTGCTACCGACAGAACTTTTATCATCAATGGTGATGAAGGTTCTACTGCAAACCTTACGCAGGGTATTTGGTACACTGTTACGCTTGTTGTTGATACAGAGGCAAAGACTGTTGACTATAATGTTTGTTCACTTACAGGTGATGCTGTGGCTTCTGGAATTTACGAATTTCCAGAAGACTGCAATCCTTGGGCAACAGGTATTTACTACCTTGCTGGACGTTACTGGAACGTAGGTCAGTTTGACAAAATCAGCATAGAGGCTGAGGTTGAAGGTGATATTGCCAACGTTCCTTCTGCAAGTCTTACTGGTGTTAACAACGCACAGCGAGTATATACAATCAACTTCATGGAAGGTGAAACACTCCATGTTTCATTCAATGGCAGCGAGGAAACAGTATCATATGATGACTGTGAGGGTGTATATGTTTGGAGCAACAACCCCAACTATGATCCTTCAAACGAAGGTTTGATTACAGATGCATGCAATGGCGGTACTCTTAATATCTGGACTACCATTGGCGATGCCACATCAGAAGTAGTCGCAATTGAAGTTGAAAATACTATCATTCCTGTTGTTACAGCCACAGTAGATGTTGTTGACGTATTGGAAGGTTATGCAAAGACATACAAAATTACTGCAGACAACAGTACTATTCCTCTGTCACCGCAGCTCTTCTTCAATGCCGAATTTATTGGTGACGACGGTACACATATTCAGAAAAATGATCTTACAAACGGTGCTACTATAGAACTGCCTTCAAAGGGTACTCTGACCATCACAACTCAGGCGTTCGGTTATGCCGAAGTTTCCACCACAGTAGAGAACAACATTGCATACAAGCAGTCAAAGGTTATCGATTTCGCACACATGACAGCAGCAGAGATTACAGCAGCAGGATTCTCTGAAGATGGAAATGTAACAGGTAAGTTTGCAACCTATGGCCGTCTGTTTGGATATGACGCATCTACTTATAACGCTGAGGACGACACCTATACTGGAACGTTTGTATATAGCGAAATTCCTCAATTCACCAAGCTCGCTTCAGAATGGGAGACCACTGAGAATAACGTAATCGTTGGCGACCTTGCTTTCACTGCAGTTTGTCCTGTAAACGTACACATTTTCCAGGGTGTCGGAATCAATCTCGAAGGAATGAAGGGTGATGATATGTCAGGCAGCTGGATTAGCAGTTTGTATATGACTGTCAACGGTGCTACTGAGAATGACATTATCAAGGTTAGCAGTATGGGTAATTACGGTTCTACATCATTGCATCCTGTAGTAAACAGCCTTGACGAATATATCGCAAGTAACAATTGTCCAGTTACTGCCGTATTAAAGGGCACAGATCAGATTTCACTTTATCGTGTTTCTGACCTTATTGGATGCATCACTGTTTATAGCCCGGAGAACACCGGAACCGGTATCAACAACGTTGAGTCAGTTGAGTCTTCTGAGGACGCTCCTATCTACACAATCAGCGGTGTTCGTGCAAACAAGAACAACCTGAAGAGCGGTTTCTATGTACAGAAGGGAAGAACATTCATTGTTAAGTAATACACATTTAGGTTAATGTTAGTATTATAGTCTCATGGGGCGATAGACTTCAACTTTCTATCGTCCCTTTCTTATTATCACCAATCTCATTTGCACCAATTTATATAGATGTTAGTAAAATTAGCGGAGTTATTTTGGTCATTCAAAAATATTTCTGTATATTTACACCGTAATTAATACTTTTTTGCAGAAATAACATTAATAACAGCCGTTTTAGCTAAACGGCACAAGTAAAAACTAATCTACATGAAGAGGAATTTTATTTATCTATCAACAATGCTGATTCTGTTGGGACAACCAACAGAAACGATAGCACAGCGCAAGCAACAGCAGCTCGGGAGGGGTGTCGTGGCAGTGAACAGCTGAAGCAACGTAACCATAACATGGAGACGGTTGGCTCAAGACCCTGAAAACGCAAAGTGGAACGTGTATGCAAGAAAAAGCGGCAACACCGAATATACTTTGTTAAACCAGCAACCTCTTGACAACACCAATTTCAAGACTACATCAAGTATTGTACCTGTCGGAACGGAGCTGGCAGTGCAGATGATATACACTCACGGCAATGAAACAAGGGAAGGGAAAATCAGTGATGCCTTCATAGTGAAAAAGCAAAACCTAAGAAATATATACATGGAAATTGCCTTCAACGGCAGTCCATTGAAAAACGCGGATGTAAGCACAAAATTCGTATGGCCTGCCGACCTCAACGGCAACGGCGAATACGACTATGTGGTTGATAGAAACTCCGTGAACTCAAGCAGACACTACCTTGAGGCTTATCTCGCAGATGGAACATACCTGTGGACTATAGACATGGGACCTAATGAATGGAGCTCAACAGGACAGGACGACCAGATATGCGCATACGACATTGACTGCGACGGAAAGAGCGAAGTGATAATCCAGACCTCAGACGGCACACGATTCTGGAACAAGACGAAAGGAGAATGGGGACTATACGTCAACGGGTCGGCAACAGGTGACACCGACAATGACGGAATAATAGACTATACTAACGAAACGAAAAATAACGCACCCAAATACATGACCGTAGTGGATGGCATGACCGGAGCAGAGAAGGTGTCGGTGGAACAACAGTATGACGATGCATACAACCGTACGAACAAAGCCTCGCTGATGGGTGACGAATACAACAAGCACGTGGGACATGTGGGAATATTCTATCACGACGGCATTCATCCGGCAATAGTGATGGAATGGCATACAAGAACAAAAGAAGGCAGACACATGTACCGCAACTCTGCTTTCGCATACGACTTCGGCGCTGACGGCAAGGCTACCAACTGGCACCAACTGTTTATGAAACCCACTGGAGGCGCCACATTCCATCAGATAAGGATATTCGATGCCGACGGCGACGGAAAGGACGAGATGAGCAGTGGAGCATACTGTATGGACCATGATGGTTCAACACTATATAACACAGGCATCAGTCATGGAGACAGACACCGTACGTCGGACATCGACCCGGAGCGTCCTGGTCTTGAGACATTCTCCATACAACAGGACGCCCCCGACATGCTGGCACAGATACTGTTTGACGCAGCTACAGGAGAACCGATAAAGAAATGGTATCTGCCGGCAGTGGGTGACGTGGGTCGCGGAGAATGTCTTGACCTCGACAAGGATCATCTCGGATGGGAGATGTTCTCAACCATGGACGGGTATCAGATATTTGATGCTAAGGGCGACAAAATAGATGGCCTGATTGGATATTTCCCCACAGAAGGTATATGGTGGGACAACGAACTGGACAGGGAGAGAGTTGACACTCCTGACGGAGGCGGATATAATGCCGACATCCGCGACTTCAGAAACGGACGCCTGATAGAGATGGCAAAAGAGTCGGACTATACCATTAAGTCGAGCAATGCAAAAAGAGGAAAGTTCTGGGGTGACATAATAGGCGACTGGCGCGAGGAACTGATTCTCAACAGGGAGATAGACGGAGTGAACACGGGTATCGTGGGATTCACAACCGACTACACAACCGATATCAACAACATTTACTGTCTGCAGGAAGACCCGCACTACCGTGCCGACTGCACAACACGTGGTTACTACCAAAGTCCCGAACCAGGATTCTATTTAGGCTATGATATGCCTCGCCCCCAACTGCCACCGTGCATGAGGGAAGACGATAAGAATATGGTAGTGGGCATCGAGTCAGGAAACGCTACTGTCACTCCTCGTGCCGAATTGGAGAACCTCTATCTCATGCCAGTAAAGGAACAGACCCTGACTATTGCCGATGGCAGCAAACTGGATGCCAACAGCATCGTATGGAAAAGCCAACAGGGCAAGGCTATCATTTCTGCACAAGGAATGACAGCCGGAAAGTTTGTTGTGTCAGAGGGTGAACTAAACCTTCAGGACACTGAATTGAAGGCATTGGTTGACCTCAGGGCAAGGGGAACCTTGTCAGGTAAAGGCAAGATTGCCTCTATTTCTTTTGAGGGCGCACTAAACAATGAGGGATGTAGAATTAAACCATTGCCATTGATTACCATCAAAGATAATATGGTGATTGACAAAAAGGTATATGTAGAGACCGACATAGACAATGGCGGATTGGTAGAGGTTGAGGGCAATGTATCCCTTAACTCCTCACTCATATTCACCGTGAAGTCGGCAAGCTGCAATCCTGGAAAATACACACTCCTCAAATACAACGGGACATTTGAGGGTGAGGTGTCAAACATAAAGGTAGAAGGGCTTGTGGGACTTGCCTATTCAATAATTAAAGTTGAAGAAAGCAATGGCGGACGTATCGAACTGACGATAGAAAACCAAAGGAGTCCATACGAATACATCTATTGGAACGGAGACAAGTCTGACACTTGGGACTATCAGACAGGCAACTGGGAAAGTGAAAACGGAGGCGAGCTGAAGTTTGTGGCAGGCGACGGAGTAGTCTTCGGCAACAAGTCGAGAAACTCACAGATTACTATCAACGAACTTATGCCCGTGAAGTCGGTGACATTCGAGAGCGACCTGTCGTTCACCGTGAACGGAGATGGAGGATTCAGCGGCAAGGCAGACCTTACGAAGAACGGTGAAGGCAAACTGACGATGAACATCACCAAGAGTGACTACGAAGGCAACACTATCATCAAAGGTGGTACAATGGAAGTGAAGGAGATGGCTGACAAGGGCTTGGCGTCGAGCATTGGTACCGGTAATGCGGGAACACTGCAAATAGGCAAGGCCACATTCATTATCAACAACTCCAACACATCCACAGACAGGGAGATAATCCTCACCGGCGACACGGCTTCTATTTCCGTTCCCAAAGGCACTGTATCATTCAAAGGCAAGGTTTCAGGCAATGGTATTCTAAGGAAAACCGGCACGGGACAGCTCAATATCACATACGCAGGTAATAACACGTGGAGCGAGACTGTGCTTCATGCAGGAACATTGGCTATGGGAGCTTGGAACACATCATTCGGCAAGGCTTCATCACCAATCCATGTGACCGGCAATGCCACTATCAGCATGTTTGACAACAACACCACATCTGCCGTTCCATCGTTCGCAAATGCAATTACCATTGACAAGGGCAAGAAACTAACCTTCAAGGCAGGTAGTCGATGCAGGGTGGATGGAACCCTAAGTGGCGAGGGAACATTCAGTATCTCATTCCCATACGTCAGAGGCGACTTCTATACCGACTGCTCTGGTTTTAACGGTACATTTGAGGTAACATCAGGTCAGTTCCGCCTCCGCAAGGCTCTCGACCTTAAGAAAGCCAATCTGAAGTTAGGAAGCGGCGTATATGCTGCGGGATTCTCTTCGGACAAGACAGAAGGCTCATATACTCACAACATTGGTTCTCTAACCTCTGCCGCGGCTGATGCACAGCTCTCCACCGGAATTTGGAACGTGGGTTATCTCGGAACGAAGGATACCTATGCAGGAACCTTCAACGCAAGTGCCACCATCAACAAGTATGGTGAGGGAACAATGACTCTCACCGGTGCAAGCAAAGGCAAACTATACATCCACGAAGGCGAGATACTTGCCAACACTACGGCTGCTGCCACAACTACAGGACTGATTACTGTTTACGATGGTGCCCTACTAAATGGTACCGGTAAGGTGAAAAACGTGTATGTGCAGAGTGGCGGAACAATCGGCTCAGGAAAGATGACAATGTCAACGACAAGTTCACTGGTCGTAGAAGGCAATCTCACTATTGAGAAAGGTGGTGTCATCAGAGTGCGCACTCGTTCATCTGCCACAGCCTCTACCAGCGACGCCCTGAATGTGAGCGGCAACATAAGTCTTACATCTCCGAAGTTTGTCTTCAGGGAATTAAGCAGCAGCAATTCTGTTTCCGAGAATGCAGTACTTAAGGTATTTAAGGGTAACGGCACAATAAGTCTTACCGGAGAACCGACATTTGAACCTGCTGTTCCTGGTGAAGGTCTTGTATGGGATTGGAGCGAACTTGAAAACAACGGCACTATCAAGGTAATCAGTAATTCTACAGGTATAGAGTCGATAAGCATGGATGAGGTAGAAGGCAAAATCGTCTATGACCTAAGGGGATATCGTATATCAAAGGTAACTACACCTGGTTTATATATTATTAATAATAAAAAGGTAAGAATAGAATAATGAAAAAAACAACTATTATAGTCATTGCCGCCCTAAACATCGTGGCGGCGTTCGCACAGCGTTCGCAGAACTTTAATGCCGACTGGAAGATAGGCGACAAATCGGTTACCCTGCCACGGGCATGGAACGAGGAGTATGCTTTCAAGGTACCTATAGAAAAACTGCCCGATGCGGAGGTGACTTACACCAAGACATTCTTTGCCCCTAAGACTTGGAAGGGAAAGAAGGTGTTTATCGAGTTTGAGGGCGCAAGACAGGCTGCCGAGGTGTTCCTCAACGGCACGAGAATAGGACTGCATGAAAACGGAGTGATGGCATTCGGATTCGACCTCACTCCATACATACGCATAGGGAAAGAGAATGTCCTCGAGGTGAAAACCGACAACTCATGGGCATACAAGGAAAAGGGGACACCTACTGACGGCGAGGTTGTTGCAGACGGCAACAACCTTCCGAACAATACCCTCAGTCCGGCTTCATTTCAATGGAATAACAAGAACTTCAACGCCAACTACGGCGGACTGCCCAAGAACGTGAAGCTGCACGTGACAGACCGCCTCTATCAGACACTTCCACTTTATTCCGCTCTCGGAACAACGGGTACTTACGTCTATGCCAAGAATCACGACGTGAGGGGAAGGAAGGCTATCATACATGCCGAGTCGGAGGTGAGAAACGAGACGGGCAAGAAACAGACTTTTGTATATAATGTGGAAATCATAGACCGCGACGGTTCCACTCTGTCAGCTTTCTCCTCAGTTCCTGTCACATTGGACAAGGGCGAGACACGCACTGTCAGTGCTGAGAAGATGGTGGAAGGACTGCATTTCTGGTCGTGGGGATATGGCTATCTGTATGATGTGAACACCAGCATAACCGTCAAGGGAAAGGTAATAGACCGGCAGACCACTACTACAGGATTCCGCAAGACTGCCTTCCGCGACGGAATGACCTACCTTAACGACCGTGTCATGATGATGCACGGATATGCACAGCGCACATCCAACGAATGGCCCGGAGTGGGTATGTCAGTGCCGGCATGGCTCAGCGACTACAGCAATGAGCTGATGGTGCTCTCGGGAGGTAATCTCGTGAGATGGATGCACGTGTGTCCATGGAAACAGGACATCGAGTCGTGCGACCGCGTGGGACTCATACAGGCAATGCCCGCGGGAGACGCTGAGAAGGACGTGAAGGGAAGGCACTGGGAGCAGAGGGTGGAACTGATGAGGGACGCCATCATATACAATCGCAACAACCCTTCAATCCTCTTCTATGAATGTGGAAACAAGGGCATCAGCGAGGAACACCAGATGGAGATGAAGCAGCTGCGCGACAAGTATGACCCGCACGGAGGACGTGCCATCGGATGCCGCGAGATGCTCAACAAGGCGACTTGCGCCGAATACGGCGGCGAGATGCTATATATCAACAAGTCGGCGGGCAAGCCTGTATGGGCTATGGAATATTGCCGCGACGAGGCTCTCCGCCGCTATTGGGATGACTGGTCATATCCCTATCACAAGCATGGCGACGGTCCTTTGTACAGGGATGCTGACGCCTCGGCATATAATCAGAACAACGACCAGTTTGCCGTGGAGATGGTGCGCCGGTGGTATGACTACTGGATGGAACGTCCGGGTACGGGACTGCGTGTATCCAACGGTGGCACGAAGATTATCTTCTCCGACACCAACACCCACAACCGTGGCGAATCCAACTACCGCACCTCGGGAGTGGTGGATGCCATGCGCCTGCCCAAGGATGCGTTCTATGCACACCAGGTGATGTGGAACGGATGGGTTACTCCCGACAAGTCGATGACTCATATCGTAGGTCACTGGAACTACGAGGAATACTGCCGTGACAGGAACAACGGCAACACGGATTTCGCGAAGACCGTATATGTAGTGAGCGACGCTCCTGTGGTTAAGCTGTTTGTCAACGGCAAGGAGACGGGACGCGACTCCGTGGCTTACCATTTCCTTCATGTATTTGAAAACATAGCCTTCGAGCCGGGAAACATCAAGGCTATTTCATATAATGAGGACGGCAAGGCTCTCTCTGAGCATTGCATAGAGACCACGGGCAAGGCTGAATCGCTTCGCATCAGCAATATAAAGAACCACCAGCTCGTGGCCGACGGCGCCGACATGGTGCTCTTGGAGATAGATGCTCTTGACGCCAAGGGACGCCGCAATCCCCTCGCCACCAACATGATGCACTTCTCTGTTGAGGGTCCTGCGGAATGGATTGGCGGTATCGGCAAGGATGAACAAGGCACCAACTGCATCCGCTCAACGTCTCTGCCATTGGAATGTGGAGTAAACCGTGTACTTCTGAGAAGCACTGGCGAAGAGGGCATAGTGCGTGTGAACGTTACCTGCGACGGTCTGCCCGCATCATCCATCACCTTCGAAGCCAAGAAGGATGCCGCAAACGCCCCCTTCGAGTTTGTCAGGGACGAGACTCCCGCAACACCTTCCTACAAGGACATAAAGCGCACCATACAGTGCAAGTCTGCCACAGCGGGATGCAACCAGCAGGACGCCATCCGCTCTTACGACGACAGTGAGGACACGGAATGGAAGAACGACGGCAGAATGTCAACGGCATGGATAAGATATGAGCTTACGGAGAAGGCCCGAGTGGATGAGGTGGTGCTCAAACTGACGGGATGGCGCAAGAGGGAGTATCCTCTCCAGATTTTCGCCGACGACACCCTCGTTTGGGAGGGCAAGACTCCCGTGTCATTGGGTTACGTTCATCTTCCCCTTGCCGCATCCCAACCTGCAAGCAGCATAACCATCAAACTGCAAGGCACAGCCTCCGACTCCGACAAGTATGGCAATATCAAGGAGCTTGCCGCCCCCGTGGCCAACGAGCTTGACCTCTTCAAGGCCAAGGACGGAGACAAGGTTCGCAATGAACTAAGAATAGTGGAATGTGACTTGCTGCAATACACTAACTGACGAACTGTAAATGCCTTGTAGAGGATAATCACCCGGAATTCCAAAAATTGCAAATTGCAATATATGTCACTTCCTCGCCTGTCGGTATTCCTTTGGCGACTGTCCCATCGTATTACTGAACAGACGTGAGAAATAATAACAGTCAGATATGCCAATTTTATGGCATATCTGATTAATTTTCATATCGGTATGGTCGAGCATGACACAAGCCTCCTTTATCTTCATCAGATTGATATAGCTAATAGGGCTATGTCCTGTCATTTTCTTGAATATCATTGAAAAATGACTTTCCGAATATCCTAAATAGTCGGCAATATCCTTTAGTTTTATCGGTTTTTCCATATTTTCATTCATATAGTGTATGGCAGCTGCTACAATGGAATTATCATCCATCTTGTCGCCTATGTCAACGTGCTTTGCATTGCGGAACTGCTGTAGATAACGCAAGGAAGCAAGATAATAATGCAGTAGGCTTGACACATAGCGCAAGTTTTCCCGCTCATATCCCATGTCAAGAGTTGCAAACATCTCTTCAAAAATATTGTTGCGGTCACTTATGCGTGAGTTGATGTTGGGCAAGACATCTTGCGGATGTTGCGCCCCCTCTGCATATATCTTCGCCTGGGCTCCACTGAAATGCACCCAATATATTGTCCATGGATTGTTTTCATCGGCGGCATATACATGCGCCCTGTTTGCCGGAAGAATAAAGTATTGGTTAGCACTCACCCTCTCTTGTTTTCCACCATCAATACTATACCATCCTGCCCCTTCCACACAGTAGATAAGAACATTACAGTCGATAGCTGTCTGACGGTTGCGGAAATGATGCGTGGCCTTAGGATAATAGCCGATATCAGTGATATAGAGACTCGACACAAGTGGGTCAGCCAGTTCCATCTCTATCACCATTGGCGGCAATATAATAGACCTTCCGCCAGTGAATCCGTCCTTTATTCTTAGCATATTTTCAATAGTGATTTGGTTATTTTGATGCAAAAGTAATATATAATGGTAATATATGCAAGCGAATTGACATGATTTAATAATATTATCCATTATTTTGTATTGAAAATCTATTTGCCCGATAAAGGAAAAGTAGTAATTTTGCAGTCAAAATAAAAAAAATAATAATGATATGAACAAGAGATTTGTGTATTTCATCTGTTTGGTGGCTGCAATGGGCGGCTTGCTCTTCGGCTACGACTGGGTGGTGATAGGTGGCGCAAAGCCTTTCTATGAGGTGTATTTCGGTATTGCCGACAGTCCCACGATGCAGGGGCTTGCCATGTCCGTGGCGTTAATAGGTTGTATGATTGGCGCCACGCTGTGCGGCAGTCTTGCCGACAGGATTGGCAGAAGGTGGCTTCTTATTGTGTCGTCGCTGATTTTCTTCTTCTCGGCATTAGGCACCGGAGCATTCAACAGCTTCACGGCATTCCTCTGCGCACGATTCGTCGGCGGCATAGGCATCGGTGTTGCCTCGGGCTTGTCGCCAATGTATATTGCCGAGGTGTCGCCATCGGACATCCGTGGACGCTTAGTGTCGCTCAACCAGATGACGATAGTGTTGGGAATACTTGGTGCACAGGTGACCAACTGGCTCATTGCCGACGACATTCAAGGAGGCATTATTACTGCCGACAGTTGGAACGCACTGATGGGTTGGCGCTGGATGTTCTGGGCTGCGGCAGTGCCTTCAGCGGCATTCTTCTTGCTTGCCCTTTTCGTTCCGGAGAGTCCGCGGTGGCTCTTGCTCAAGGGAAGGAGGAAGGACGCTGAGGAAATAATCCGCAGGTTGGGATATGGCGAATTGGAGTTCCCGGAAGACGTTGCTGACAGCAGACCGGCAGATGGTGGCATGAAGGCACTCGGGCGACACGCCAAAGTGCTCTCGTTAGGACTATTTATCGCCGTCTTCCAACAGTGGTGTGGCACCAACGTGATATTCAACTATGCCCAAGAGATATTCCAGAGTGCGGGATATGAGGTGGGCGACGTGTTGTTCAACATAGTGATAACGGGTATTGCCAACGTGGTGTTCACCATAGTTGCCATCAACACCGTTGACCGTTGGGGTCGCCGTTCGCTGATGCTTCTCGGTGCGGGAGGTCTCTGCCTTGTGTATCTTGCGTTGGGTTGCTGCTATTATCTGCAGGTCACGGGAGTGTTTATGATAGTGCTTGTGGTGGCTGCCATAGGCTGCTATGCCATGACATTAGGTCCCTGCACATGGGTTCTCATCTCCGAGTTGTTTCCCAACAGCATCCGTGCCGTCGCCGTGTCCATCTGCACGTTTGCCCTTTGGGTAGGCTCGTCAACTCTGACATACACGTTCCCGTTCCTCAACTCGGCATTAGGCAGCTACGGCACGTTCTGGATCTACTCCGCCGTGTGCGCCGCAGGATTCCTGTTGCTCTACAGGCAATTGCCTGAGACAAAAGGAATGAGGTTGGAGGATATGGGAAATAATTAAGGAATTAACTCTTCAATATACAATAAATACAATGGTTAAAGCTTGGAAAGAAACAGTGAGCATACCTACATATAAAATAGGTAAGGCGGAGAAAACCCCGATATTCCTCGAGAAAAGAGTCTATCAGGGTTCTTCGGGGGTGGTTTATCCATATCCCGTGATTGAGTCGATATCCGACGAGAAAGAAGATGTGGAATACCATGCCGTGTATATCGAAAACGAATATATAAAGGTAATGATACTGCCCGAACTCGGCGGCCGCGTGCAGATGGCTTACGACAAGATTAAGCAGCGCCACTTCGTTTATTACAACCATGTGGTGAAGCCGGCACTCGTGGGACTCACAGGTCCCTGGATAAGCGGAGGCATTGAGTTCAACTGGCCGCAACACCATCGTCCATCCACATTCCTGCCCGTTGACTGCACGATAGAGGAGAACCGGGACGGCTCGGTCACCGTGTGGGTGAACGAGCAGGAGCGTATGTTCCACCAAAAGGGAATGGCGGGATTCACACTTCGTCCAGGATGCGCATTCCTTGAGATAAAGGGAGTGCTGTACAACCGCACCGATATGCCGCAGACCTTCCTCTGGTGGGCAAACCCCGCTGTGGCAGTGAACGATGAATACCAGAGTGTGTTCCCCCCTGACATCAATGCCGTGTTCGACCATGGCAAGCGTGCCGTGAGCAGTTTCCCTATTGCCACGGGCACTTATTACAAGATGGACTACAGTGCGGGAGTTGACATCTCAAACTACAAAAACATCAAGGTGCCGACATCATATATGGCAGTTAACTCGAAATATGACTTCGAGGGCGGCTACGAGAACGACACCAAGGGCGGCATGCTACACGTG
The DNA here is from genome assembly GCA_022775105.1 of Prevotella sp. Taxonomy (GTDB): domain Bacteria; phylum Bacteroidota; class Bacteroidia; order Bacteroidales; family Bacteroidaceae; genus Prevotella. The sequence continues at coordinate 25,880 of JALFIX010000094.1, forward strand.
GCAAGCCACCATCTCAGTCCGGGAAAGAAGCAGTGGACATGGGGCAACGGCGACTTCGGACGCGCATGGGACAGAAACCTGACAGATGAAGACGGGCCGTACATCGAACTGATGGCGGGCGTATATACCGAAAACCAGCCCGACTTCACATGGCTCATGCCCTACGAGGAAAAGCACTTCACACAGTATTTCATGCCATATAGGGAACTGGGCATAGTGAAGAACGCCACGCGTGACCTCGTCATGAACATCGACATGGCGGATGGCAAGGCTTGCCTTAAACTGTTGGCTACACGGCGGATGACAGCACGCATTGTGCTGGCTGACTGCTATGGCAACACCTATTATGAAAAGGATTTAACCATGTCGCCCGAGGAAGTGATGACGGCTGACATAGAAACAGGAAATGCCAAATGGACAGACCTGCGCCTCAGCGTGTTCTCCACAGAAACCTCTTACAATAAAATCCTGATGCAATGGCAACCTGAAAGCGACGAACTGCGCCCCGTGCCAAATGCCGCCGAGGCAGCATTGCTGCCACAGGATATCAAGACCACCGAGCAACTCTACCTCACAGGACTTCACCTTGAACAATACAGGCATGCAACCTATAGTCCAGTGGATTATTACGAGGAGGCACTCAGGCGTGACCCGCTCGACTATCGCTGCAATAACGCCCTCGGACTATGGTACATACGCAAGGGACGTTTCGACAAGGCTGAACCATACCTGCGCTTGGCTCAGGAGATTCTGTACAAGAGAAATCCTAACCCATACGATGGCGAGCCTCTCTACAATCTTGGCCTTTCACTGAAATATCAGGGCAAGGATGACGAGGCATACGCTTGGTTCTGGAAATCCACATGGAACAAGGCATGGGCTGACGCCGGCTATCTTGCAGCTGCACAAATCTCGCTGAAGCAACACCGTCTCGATGATGCACTCGACGAACTCGACCGAAGCCTCATAAACAATTGGCACAACCACAAGGCAAGGGCATTGAAAGCCACCTTGATAAGACTCTACGGCAGAAACGAAGAAGCAATCCAAGCCTGCGACGAGGCACTTGACATTGACCTATTCAATTATGGCGCGCGATATGAGAAATATCTTCTCACCGGCGACGATGAAGAACTGGCGGAAATGAAGCGATTGATGCACGGTTCTGTCAACAACTACCACGAGCTGGCTCTCGACTATGCACAGGCAGGATGCTGGCATGAGGCTATCAGCGTGCTCAACATTGCCGGGGAGGAAGGAGTGGCAAATCCCATGACATACTACTATATGGGATGGGCCAATGCCGAGTTGGGAAATAAAGCCGACGCTGCCGACAGCTTCAAAAAAGCAGAGGAAATGGATTCGGCATACTGTTTCCCCAACCGTCTTGAAGACATCCTCGCACTAAATGTGGCAAAAGAGACAAATCCCGGAGGTGCCTTCGCGCCCTACTATCTTGGATGCCTCTACTACGACAAGCGTCAATACGATGAGGCATACGACAACTGGCAGCTCTCGTCTCAGCTCAATCCCCGGTTCCCAACTGTATGGCGCAACCTCGCCCTGCTCTTGTTCAACAAACAGGACCACCACGACGATGCCTTGCGAAATATGGAGTTGGCGTTCAGCCTCGACACCAACAACGCCCGTATTCTCATGGAGCTTGACCAGCTCTACAAGCGCATGCAGAAGCCACACGACAAACGCCTGGCTTATCTTGAGAGCCATCTTAATCTCGTGGAGCAACGCGATGACCTGCTCATCGAATATGCCACCCTGCTCAACCAGACAGGAAAATACCGCGAGGCTAAGGAACTGATAGACAATCACACGTTCCATCCCTGGGAGGGAGGCGAAGGCAAGGTAACCACGCAATACCAGGTGGCACGCGTGGAATTGGCAATGGAGGCTATAACCGACAAACGCCATGACGATGCCATACAGTTGCTCACCGAATGTCTCGACTTTCCACATCATCTTGGCGAAGGCAAACTGCATGGAGCGCAGGAGAATGACTTCTTTTACCTACTTGGTGTCGCATACGAGGGACTTGGCGACATGGCATCTGCTCACAACTGCTATGAAAGAGCTATCGTGGGACCACAAGAACCTGCAGCAGCCATGTACTACAACGACGCCAAACCCGACAAGATATTCTATCAAGGCATGGCACTGCTACGGCTTGGAAGGAAGGACGAGGCAAACGGACGTTTCCACAAACTTATCAACTACGGCAAGAACCATATTTTCGAAAAGGTAAAGATGGACTACTTCGCCGTCTCCCTGCCCGACCTTCAGATATGGGAGGACTCGCTCGACACCAAAAACAAGATACACTGTCTATTCATGCTCGCCATGGGCTATTACGGTTTGGGCGACAAGGCTACGGCAATGAAATATCTGTCGGAGGTGGAGACGCTCGACATAAATCATATAAGTGTAATGCAGTTTAAATCAATAATTGGAAAAATAAATTAGAAGATAAATAATTATGAAAAGAATAGCAATACGATTCATGTCATGCTTTGCGGCAATCGTAATGTCAGTACATACGCATGCCGTTACGGTGCCTGAAGTGAAATGGGACAGTAAGAGTCTGATAATAGACGGACGGCGCGTTGTCCCTGTAATGGGCGAGGTGCATTTCTCGCGTATTCCCGCAACGGAGTGGAAGGACGAGGTGAGGAAGATGAAGGAAGGTGGAGTGACCATCATTGCCACCTACGTATTCTGGAACCACATTGAGGAACAGGAGGGCATCTTCAATTGGAGTGGTCAACGCGACCTCAGACGGTTCATCGAGATATGCAAGGAGGAACAACTGCCGGTGATATTGCGCATCGGTCCCTTCTGTCACGGTGAGGTGCGCAATGGAGGAATTCCCGACTGGGTCTTTACCAAAGGATGCAAGACACGCTCGCAAGACCCGTTGTTCCTGACATTCACCGAACGGCTCTACAGACAGATTTTCTCACAGATACAAGGACTGCAATGGAAAGACGGCGGACCTCTCATGGCGTGCCAGTTTGACAACGAATACCGGGGTTCGGGCGACTACCTGATGGCCCTGAAACGCATTGCCAAGGGCATAGGCTTCGACCTCCCCTTCTACACCCGCACAGGATGGCCTGAACTCTCCAAGCCAGTGCCATTCGGCGAGATGTTGCCGCTCTACGGCGACTATGCCGACGGATTTTGGGAAAGGTCGATTGAGGAGACGGCGGGCAATTACTACAAGGCCTTCAACTTCAAGGCGTTCCGTTCCTCCACCGCCATTGCCACCGAACAACTCGGCAAGCAGAAGGAGAAACTGATAGACGGCGACGAGCAGTATCCTTATTTTACTTGCGAATTAGGCGGAGGCATGATGCAGGCATACCACCGCCGCCCTTACGTCTATCCTGAAGATGCATATTCAATGGCATTAGTGAAACTCGGCAGCGGTTCCAATCTCCTCGGCTATTATATGTATCACGGAGGAACAAACCCCGAGGGACATACATGGCTCAACGAGATGCAGTGCACGGTGGCAACAAACTACAACGACATGCCTGTGAAGAACTACGACTTCCAAGCACCGCTCGGTGAGTTCGGACAAACCTTGCCACACTACTACATGCTGCGCAAGCTGCACCTCTTCATGCATGACTATGGAGAACTGCTTGCCCCGATGGAAGCCACATTCCCTTGCCCACAGGACATAGCCAAAGGCGACGATTCGTTCCTCCGCTGGTCATACCGCTCTCAAGGAAATGGCGCGTTCATATTCATCAACAATTACGAACGCCTGCAGAACATATCCACGAAACGAGGCGTCAAGCTCGAAGTTTGTGGAGTTAAACTGCCAAAACTCAACATTCCCGCAGGCACGATGTGCATACTGCCCATAAATATCGATGGTATCAAATATGCCACAGCACAGGTCATAGCAAAGCGCGACGGTAATATATATATGGAACAAATAAAAGGCATACCCACAACCATTGCCTTGCAAAATGGAAAAGTTCTGAAAAACCTCAAGCCTCAAGGCACTGCCAGTCCCGTCTTCGGGAACATCTATCTGCTGACAAGCGAGGAAGCAGAGCGACTCTTCCTCCCGAAACACACCGAGGAGTACGTCCGTATTGCAGTGGAATACACGAAGGTGAAAGATGCCGGACAGCCACGCAAGATTACCATTGGTGCAAGAGGAGTGGCAGAAGAGCCAACCGACGAGGACTTCGCCAATGCCGCCGTGTATAAAATCACCTTGCCGTCAGAAGCCGTGGCGAAGGCAAACAGCCTGCTCAGCATAGAATACCAAGGCGACTGCGCCCGCCTCTATGCCAACGGCAAGCTCATTGCCGACCAGTTCCAATACGGGCGTCCCTTCCTTTTGGGTCTTTGGCGACTGCCCAAAGGCACCACCGAGCTTGAGCTCCGTATCCTCCCCTTGCAAGCCGATGCTCCAATCTATCTCCCAAAGGAGGCAGACAAGACTCCTGGCGAAGGAGTGAAGAAGATACTGAGACTATCGCTTCCCCACAACCCCAAGGTTAGTCTGTAGCTGTGCAACGCTGCTGGCTCCTATTAGCACCGAGGTGACGCCACGGGTGTCGAGAATCCACTTCAGAGCCTTCTCTGCGAGTGTCATTCCCGCTGCCTGCGCCTCGGTGTTCCACTGGCGCAGTTGTTCGAGGAGAGTGTCGGTAAGTGCCGACTTCTTCAGGAAATGCTCCTTCGACATACGGCTGTCTGTGGGAATGCCGTCGAGATAGCGGTTGGTGAGCAGTCCCTGCGCAAGGGGCGAGAATGAGATAAAGCCCACTCCGCTCTCATTGCAGAGGTCGATTATCCCCTGGTCCAGGGGGTCGCGGTCGAGCATGTTCAGGCGTCCCTGATATATAAGAAGAGGTGTATCTCGTGCGGCAAGATAGTCGATGGCAAAACGGGTGGCTTCGAGAGGCCAGCGCGAGATGCCAAGATAGAGAGCCTTGCCTCGCTTCACAATGTCCACCATCGCCTGAAGTGTCTCCTCAAGCGGTGTCTCCGGGTCGTAACGATGACTGTAGAACAGGTCAACATAATCGAGGTTCATGCGCTTGAGACTCTGGTCGAGACTCGCCATGAGATACTTGCGCGAGCCCCAGTTGCCGTATGGTCCGGGCCACATGTCATATCCCGCCTTGGTGCTGATGAACAGTTCATCGCGATAAGGACGGAAGTCATCCTTCATCAGCTTTCCGAAGGTTTCCTCGGCACTGCCGTAGGGAGGACCGTAATTGTTGGCGAGGTCAAAGTGGGTGACTCCGTGGTCGAAGGCATAACGGGTGATGTCGCGACTGCGCTGCAATGGATCCACCGCACCGAAGTTATGCCAGAATCCAAGACTCACCTCGGGCAGCAGGACTCCACTTCGCCCGCAGCGTCTGTACAACATTCCATTGTCGTATCTACTGCTGTCTGCTTTATAAATTTCTTCTATCATAATATAAATATTTTTAAAACCGACGCAAATATAAGAATAAATTCAATAATAAGCAAGTCTATTGCCAAAAATCAATGGTAAATGTCAATTATTAATATGTATTTATGGATTAAATTAAGTAATTTTGCACCAAAATTATTATTAGAAACCTAAGAAATGACTATGTTTAAGAGATTTGTTATCGGCTCGTTAGTGTTGTTTGCCATGTCATCCTTGATGGCACAAACCGCAGATTATCTCGTATGGTATGACGGCAAGAACGCCGTGACATACAACGTGCTTACGGATGTGGACCCGGTGGTGAAGGTGGCTCTCGACATGTTTTCCGAAGACATGTCGGCTGTCACGGGCAGGAAGGCCATACCCACGAAAAAGGGTGCGTTGAGGATTGTGGAACTTGACAAGGCAAGCAAGAAAGTGAGAAAGGAACTCATGCGCAAGGATGTTCCCGTGGAGGAAATCATGTCCTCGTGCGACGGATTTCATATATCGGTGACTGACGGAAAGGTGCTCATCGTGGGAAAGAACGGAAGGGGCACGGCTTACGGTATTCTCGAAATGTCGAGGATGGCGGGGGTGAACCCATGGATATGGTGGGGTGACGTGGTGCCGGAAAGGAAATCTCGTCTTAGCATCAACCGTAACACATCCGTCACCCAAGGGGCATCGGTGGAATATCGTGGCATATTCATCAACGATGAGGACTGGAGCATCCGCCCCTGGAGCGAGAAGGGACAAAAGGGACTTATAAATAGGGACATATATAAAAAGGTGTTCCAACTGCTGATGCGCCTGCGCGCCAATGCCATTTGGCCTGCGATGCACGAGGGTACGGTGTCGTTCTTCAAGACTCCCGGCGCAAAGGAGGTGGCTGACAGTTGCGGCATTGCCGTTGGCTCGTCTCACTGCGAACCGCTTTTGAGGAGCAACACGGGTGAGTGGAACGTCAAGGAGCGCGGGGCTTTCAACTACTTCACCAACCGCGAGAACGTGCAAAAGTATTGGACTGAGCGTCTCGACGAGGTGAAGAACTCCGCAGGTGGCAACCTCTTCACCATCGGTATGCGTGGCATTCACGACGGTTCGATGGAAGGGGCAAAGACCATGCAGCAGAAGTTCGACGGACTGCAACGAGTAATCAACGACCAGCAGGAACTCATCGCCCGGCATATCGGCGACCCTGCGAAGCAAACGCAGATTTTCATCCCCTACAAGGAAGTGCTGCAGATATACGAGAAGGGACTGACGGTGCCCGAATACGTCACGCTGATGTGGTGTGACGACAACTACGGTTATCTCACGCGACTGTCCAACGACGAGGAACAGAAGCGCACCGGCGGTGCGGGAATATACTACCACCTCAGCTATTGGGGACGCCCGCACGACCACCTGTGGTTGACTACCACCCAACCGGGACTGATATACAGCGAGATGCGCACGGCATACGACCACAATGCCCGAAAGCTATGGATTGTGAATGTGCATGACCCAAAGGTTGCGGGATATGACCTCGAACTCTTTCTCGATATGGCATGGGATATCAACTGCGTGAACGAGGCGAGTATCGAGAATCATTACTTGCGTTGGCTCTGCCGCCAGTTTGGCGAGGAGGCAGGCAAGCAACTTTTTCCTGCAATGAAGGAATTTTACAGACTGTGCGCCCTGCGTCGCCCTGAGTTTATGGGATGGACACAGGTGGAACTCGACAAGAAGAAATACAACCGTGGACTGAGTCCCATACAGGACACTGAGTTTACGATAGATGAAATAGGTGAATATCTGCAACGTTATGCCTCTGTCTCATCTGCCGTGAAGAAGGTGGAAGGCATTATTCCCGCAAGATTGCAGGATGCCTATTTTGCCGCGATAGAATATCCCGTGCTTGCCGCAGATGCCAATGCCCGCAAACTGCTTCTCGCACAAAAGGCAAGGCAGACGGGGGATGCCGATGCCGCCAAGCATAGCGCAGGGGCATACGAAGAGATAAAGACGCTGACGGAACGCTACAACAACGAACTCGCCGGAGGCAAGTGGAAGAATCTCATGTCGATGAATCCACGCAACCTGCCCGTCTTCGGTATGCCTGACACTGCATATAGCAACGACTCTTCATATATAAGTGTCACACCAAACGAATACGAGTATATCTCGCGCAACGCCAATGAGTATTCATCCGCATCCGAATGCTGCAAGGCGATACAGATGCTCGGACACAGCATGAACGCAGTCAGCATACCCAAGGGCGGATCTCTCGATTACACTTTCAACACATCATCCGCAGGTGATGCCGTAATGAAGATCGCCCTCATCCCCACCCAACCCAACGACAACGGTGACATTCGCTTCTCGGCAAGCATCGACGGAGGTGAGGAGCGGGTGTTCTCACTAAAAGAACCTTTCCGCTCGGAGCGTTGGAAACTGAACGTCCTCAGGGGACAGGCTGTGAGGGAGATAGAGCTTAACGGCTTAGCCCCCGGAAGGCACACGCTGAGAATCAAGGCTATCGACAATCACATCATTGTGGATCAATGGAATGTGGATTTCGATATAAGCCGTAAGAGGTATTTATTTTAATAAACACAGAGGTGATTATTTTAATAAACACAGAGACACTGAGACACAGAGGTGTTCTTTTAAGTTTTTAAGAAGAAACAGAGATTTTTATTTAAACACACAAAGAAACAAAGGAAAAAAGGCTTTCTTTGGGATACAAAGACAACAAGCAACTTAAAAAGTTGCCACTAAGCCTTGCGCAGCCTCTGGGAGCGTCCCCTACTGCACAAGTCGAATGGGACTCCCACCTCCTACGCGTCCCAAACACAGTGATCTCACCTCCTACGCATCCCAAAACAGTACAGGTCGAAAGACTTTGTGGACTTTGTTCAAAGCAGCTTTGCTGCTCTCTGTATCTTCCATTGACGAATAAAGAACTTTGTGTCTTTGTGTTGAAAACAAAAAAAACAAAAAAAACTCAGTGCCTCCGTGCCTCTGTGTTAAAAAATAAAAAATATATATACAGCTAAAAAAACAAAATATGAAAAAGACATTCGCAACCGTATTTCTTGCCATGACAATGGGCATGGCTTGGGGACAGAAGGCTACAATCACCCCTACTGTCCATGAACAACTTGACCGCGGCGTAGTGGCACTGCCCGCACAGGACAAGGGAATTTTCGTAAGCTGGCGACTGCTCGGCGACGATGCCAATGACGTGACGTTTGACGTGGTGCGCAACGGCAAGACCATCGCCAAGGACATCAAGTCAACCAATTTCACCGATGCCGAAGGTTCGCCTGCATCCACATATAGCATCATTGCAAGGCAAGGCGGCAGCGAGACTGCCTCAAAGGAAATCAAGCCATGGGCTGACCTCTTCTATCGTATGCCCATCGACCGCCCCGACGGGGGCAATACTCCCGACGGAAAGCCTTATACCTATTCGCCCAATGACTGTTCGGTGGGGGATGTTGACGGTGATGGCGAGTATGAACTGATTGTGAAATGGGACCCGTCGAATGCCCACGACAATTCGCACGACGGATATACGGGCGATGTCATCTTCGATTGCTATAAGTTGACGGGCAAGCGACTCTGGCGCGTCAACCTCGGGCGCAACATCCGTGCCGGTGCCCACTACACGCAATTCCTCGTGTATGACTTCGACGGCGACGGCAAGGCTGAGATGATATGCAAGACTGCTCCCGGCTCTACCGACGGCAAGGGGCAGTTTGTCACCATGTCTGCCACGGACAATGATATTAAAAATATTGACAACTCATCCGACTACCGCAACCGTCTGGGCAGAATCCTCGAAGGCGAGGAACTGCTTACGGTATTCAGCGGAATGACGGGCGAGGCACTTCACACCGTATGGTATAACCCCAACCGCGCCTACGGTGTCGGGGGCAAGGCTGAATATGCGGGATGGGGCGACTCAAAATGTCAGGGCAACCGTGGCGAGAGGTATCTCGCATGCGTGGCTCATCTCGACGGTATCACCAGGAATGCGAGTGCGGTGATGTGCCGCGGATATTACACACGCTCTTATCTGTGGGCTGTGGATTTCGACGGAAAACAGCTCACCACCAAGTGGTTGCACGCTTCCATAAGTCCTGAGGAATGGAATCTTCATGATGCCAATGGAAAAATATTGAAATCCGCCAAAGGACTGAAGGCTACGGCATACGGACAAGGTGCCCACGGAATAGCCGTGGCTGACGTGGATGGCGACGGATGCGACGAGATTACCTACGGTTCTGCTGCAATTAACAATGACGGAACTCTTCTGTATTCCACTGGTCTCGGACATGGCGATGCCTTCCATCTCTCCGACCTTGACCCCGACCGTCCAGGACTTGAGTTCTATATGGTGCATGAATCCCGCCCCTACGGTGCCGACCTTCGCGATGCCCGCACGGGTGAACTCCTCTTCCACGAACATGGTGACGAGGACACTGGACGTGGCATGTGCGCTGACATAGATGCCGCCCACCGCGGTTGCGAGATGTGGCATATATGCAACAGGGAGGTGAAGGACATCCATGGGAATGTCATCGCCAAGACAATGCCCCCTATGAACTTCCGTATCTATTGGGACGGCGACCTGCAGGAGGAACTGCTTGGAAATCTCCCGCGCCGTCCGTTCTTCCCGCCTTGTCTTATGAAGTGGAACGGCAGGAGGGCTGAGCCTCTCCCTCTGAGCAACGGAAAAATGCTTCACGAGATGGGCAATTCGGGTTCGTGCAACTGGACCAAGGCCACTCCTAATCTTCAGGCTGACCTCATGGGCGACTGGCGCGAGGAGCTTATCTTCTGGGATGTCACCGATGCCTCTCATCTCAACATTTTCACCACCAACTGTCCCACCGACTACCGTGTCCCCACCCTCATGCACGACCACACCTACCGCATGGCAGTGGCATGGCAGAACGTGAGCTACAACCAGCCCCCGCACCTCGGCTACTATCTGCCCGCGATGTTTTAATCCACAGATTAACACAGATATTAATTTATAAGGGATTAACACAGATTTTGTCTGCACGTTGTAATCTGTGATAATCCACTTATAATTTCCATCAGTGTAAATCTGTGGATAAAACAAACAAACCAAAAATCAAATGTTAAAAATCAAATATTGTTGTTGGACATATAATATAAATATGTAATTTTGCAGCGGATTTGAGAAATAAAGAAAAAACCTAAATAAATAAAATGAAAAAAAGAATACTGATGGGAGCTATCATATCGCTCTCTACATCAATGACTTTTGCACAAGTGGCAAAACCAATGGAGGATGTCAACAAGGTGGTGGATAACACCCTCGACAGCCTCAACAAGGCCAAGACCGCACGAATACCTGCGGGAACAAGCCGCAAGGGCAACAACCCCGTGCTCTTCCTCATCGGCAACTCCACCATGCGCAACGGTACGCTTGGCAACGGCAACAACGGACAGTGGGGATGGGGCTACTATGCACAGGAGTTCTTCGACGAGAACAAGATCACTGTTGAAAACCAGGCTCTCGGAGGTATGAGCAGCCGCACCTTCTACACCCGCCTTTGGCCCGACGTGCGCAAGGGCATACAGAAGGGCGACTGGGTCATCATCTCCATCGGACATAACGACAACGGTCCGTATGACAGCGGACGCGCCCGCGCCAGCATCCCTGGCATAGGCAAGGACACGCTAAACGTCACCATCAAGGAGACGGGTGTGAAGGAAACGGTATATACCTACGGTGAATATCTACGCAAATACATCAACGACTGCCGTGCCGTGGGAGCTAATCCCATCCTGATGTCACTCACTCCGCGTGACGCCTACGACGACAACGGCAAGATAGTGCGTGTAAACAAGACCTTCGGTCTGTGGGCAAAGCAGGTGGCTGAACAGGAAAACGTGCCTTACGTCGATCTCAACGAGATTTCGGCATCCAAGCTCGATGCCTACGGTCCTTGGAAGGAGAAATACCACTTCTACACCGACCATATCCACACAAGCCGTTTCGGTGCTATGATGAACGCAAGGTCGGCTGCCGAGGGTATCGCAGAGAGCAAGGACCCTAAACTTGCTCCGCTGCAGGCTATGATGCACAATGTGGAACTGCCCACCGAAGAGGTGAACCGCGAAAAGGGCAAGCCCGTGGTGTTCATCACAGGCGACAGTACGGTGAAAAACGAGGACAAGGACGAGAACGGAATGTGGGGCTGGGGTTCACAGGCTTACACCGTGTTCGACCAGAACAAGATTACCTGCGTCAACTGTGCCAAGGCAGGACGCAGCACCCGCACCTACCTCAACGAGGGACGTTGGGACAAGGTGTATAACAGTCTTCAGCCCGGCGACTTCGTGCTGATTCAGTTCGGACACAATGACATTGGTCCTATCGACAATCAGAAGCAGCGCGGAACGATAGCCTGCGCCAAGGACACAAGTCATGTCTATAAGCTCGCCGATAGCGGCAAATACGAGGTGGTATATTCCTTCGGATGGTATCTGAAGAAATTCATCCAGGACGTGAGGGAGAAGGGTGCCACTCCTATCCTCGTGTCGCTCACTCCGCGCAACGAATGGCCCGGCGGCAAGATTGAGCGCCGCAACGACTCCTACGGCAAGTGGTATCGCGAGGTGGTTAAGGAAACAGGAGTGGAATTAGTGGATGTACATAATATCTCTGCCGACTTCCTCGACGGTATCGGAAGGGAAGAGGCAAAGGCATATTACAACCACGACCATACCCACACCTCCCTCACCGGCGCCAAGTTGAACGCCAAGAGTATGGCTAAGGGTCTGATGCGCAACGACTCGCCACTCGCCAAGTATCTCATTGCCCAAACCACAATCGTGGAGGACATGAGCAAGAGAGACCCGAAGAACAACGACCCGTTCTACTATACAGCCGAACTGCCCGACGGCAACTACAAGGTGACTGTTGTCTTCGGCTCCAAGAAAAAGGCGGGAAAGACTGTCGTAAGGGCAGAAAGCCGACGTCTTATGGTGGATGAGGTGACAACGAAGAAGGGTGAGTTCAAGACGGTTGAGTTCACCGTCAACAAGCGCACTCCGTTTATCTCTGACCTGAAATACGTTAAGATTAAGGACCGTGAGAAGGGAACCATGACCTGGGACGATGTCCTGACATTGGAGTTCACCGGTGCCGCTCCTGCCGTCAAGGAGTTGCGAATAGAGCGCGACACCACCGCTACACAGGTTTTCCTCTGCGGCAACTCTACCGTCACCGACCAACCGAATGAACCATACGCCAGCTGGGGACAGATGGCTCCCGTGTGGTTTGGTCCCGACGTGGTGATTGCCAATCATGCCGAGAGCGGACTTGCCACAAGTTCGTTCATCGCCCAGGGCCGTCTCGACCAGGTGATTGAGCAGATGAAGAAGGGCGACTACGTGTTCTGCGAGTTCGGTCATAACGACCAGAAGGAGCGCAAGCCCGGAAGCGGTGCATGGTATAACTTCTCGCAGAACCTCAAGATATTCATAGACCGTGTGAGGGCAAAGGGTGGCAATCTCATCTTCGTCACTCCAACCCAGCGCCGCTCTTTCGACGAGGCTACTCATAGCAAGATACAGGAAACCCACGGCGACTATCCCGACGCCATGCGTGCTGTGGCTCGCCGCGAGAACGTGCCGGTGATTGAACTTCACGACATGACCCGCACATTCTTCGAGACTCTCGGATTTGAGGGCAGTAAGTCGTCGCTCGTGCATTATCCAGCCAACTCATTCCCCGGTCAGACCAAGGAACTTGCCGACAACACCCACTTCAATCCCTACGGCGCATACGAGGTGGCAAAGATGGTGGTTATGGGCATGAAGCAGCTCAACCTACCCCTCGTCAAGTCACTGCGCCCGGAGTGGAAGGACTACAATCCCGCACAACCCGACGACGTGAAGACCTTCAAGTGGTATCCCGCACAGAGTGTGGATGTGACCAAGCCGGCGGGAAACTGAGCTTTTTAAATGAAGAGTGAAGAATGAAGAATGAAGAATGAAGAATGAAGAATGGCTGCGCGAACTCCTCGGATGCGGATGCCTCTGGGAGCGTGGGCGTCTCGCCCGCGGCTTGTCGAGAAAACATATTATTTAAACATATGACAATGAAAAAACTTATGATTATAGCGGCTATGGCAATGCTCGCAGGAGAAGCATCAGCCGCAGCGAGAGATACTATAAGCCTGAATGCGGGATGGCAGTTCCACCTCGGTGAACTGCCCGGCATCGAGGCAGTGAAGAACGCCAAGAGCGAGAAGGTCAACCTGCCGCATGACTTCCTCATCGGACAGCCATGGGTGGAACCCGACCCCTCGGAGCGTCCCGACAACAGCGACGCAGGCAGCAACGTGCGCAGCCGACTCAGCCCCCGTGGCTTCAAGGAGATGAACGTGGGATGGTACAGATACTCCCTCACCCCCAAGGCAGAATGGAAGGGCAAGAGAGTAGTGCTCGACTTCCAGGGCATTATGCTCGTGGGCGACGTGTGGCTCAACGGCAAGCATATCGGCAAGACCGACTACGGCTATCTTGGCTTTGACTCCGAAATCACGAGTCTGCTCAAATTCGGCGAGGAGAACGAAATCATCGTAAAGGCAAATACCCAACAGCCAAATAATTCCCGTTGGTACACCGGCGGCGGACTCTATCGCGACGTCAACCTCATCGTCACCGACAAGAAACTCTACTTCCCGCGCCATCCGCTCTTCATCCGCACCGAAAACAACAGCAAGGTGAAGATTCAGGCAGAGATTGCATGCTTCAACAAGGTGGATAAGATTCCTGCCGAGGTGAAGATCTATGATGCCAACGGACAGGTTGTCGCCCAGCAAAAGCAGGACATCACCTTCAACGCAAAATGGCGCACACGCGAATATGAACTCCAGCCGATGGAGATTAAGAACGCCAATCTCTGGTCGTGCGAGTCACCTTATCTATATACCGCCGAGGTGACCCTCTTCGACGCCAACGGCAACACCGTTGACCAGATACGCGAGCAGTTTGGCGTACGCACCATCGAGTTCTCGCCCGCCTGCGGATTCAAGCTCAACGGCAAGAAGGTGCTGCTCAAGGGATATGCCAACCACCACACCCTCGGTGCCCTTGGTGCCGCAGCCTATCCCCGTGCCATCGAGAAGCGCATACAGTTGATGAAGTCTTTCGGCTACAACCATATCCGCACATCCCACAATCCCTACAGCGAGGACTTTATGCGCCTCTGCGACCGCTACGGCATCCTCGTCGTGGATGAACTGTATGACAAGTGGCTCACACAGTATGCAGGAGGTCGCGTGGAATGGGAGGCACTGTGGCAGCGCGACGTGCCCGAATGGGTGAAGCGCGACCGCAACCACCCCTCTGTAGTGATGTGGAGTCTCGGCAATGAACTTCAGCAATACGCCAACCTCCCCTTCAACGACTGGGGAGTGACGGCATACAATCTGCAAAAGGAACTCCTTCACAGATATGACAATACCCGCCTGACCACCGTCGCCATGCACCCCCGCTACCGCGACATCGACACCGACTCTATCCCCGCACCTTTGGCGATAGCCACCGAGGTCAACTCATATAACTACCGCTATATGTACTTCCCCGGCGACTCGCGCCGCTATCCCGAGAAGATATTCTATCAGAGCGAGGCAAGCACTGCCGCCATGGGTCCCAACTTCTTCGAGATGGACCTCGACAAGGTTGTAGGTCTTGCCTACTGGGGAGCCATCGACTATCTCGGCGAGAGTATGGGATGGCCCATCAAGGGATGGAACCAGGGCGTGTTCGACATCTCCCTACAGCCCAAACCCGACGCTTACTTCCTCAAGAGCATGTTCTCAGATGAGCCCACCGTCCACCTCGCCGTGATTGAGAAGGGAAAGAAGGGCGAGCAGATGTGGAACGGAGTGAACGTTGCCATCGGCAGCTATTCAGAGAACTGGACCAGGCAGGAGGGCGAGAAGCTCTCGCTCTATACCTACACCAACGCCGAGGAGGTGGAGCTGAAGCTCAACGGCAAGAGCCTTGGCGTGAAGCAAAACAGCACCAACCCCAAGGAGCGCAACCGCATCAAGTGGGACAACATCGAGTATAAGTCGGGCACCCTTACCGCCATTGCCCGTAACGGCGGCAAGGAGGTGGCACGCCATAACTTGGTGACAACAGGTGAAGCCGTTGGCCTCAAACTGATACCCGACGCACAGACATGGCATGCCGACGGCAAGGACCTGCTGCACGTCAGGGTAATTGCCGTAGATAAGAAGGGCAGACGCGTGTTCGCCGCCGGCGAGAATCTTCGTTTCTCCGTGGCTGGCGATGCCGAGATAGTAGCTGTTGACAACGGCAACATCTCGTCCGACGAACTTGCCGTAGGCACCGAGCGCAGTCTCTTCATGGGCAGTGCCCTTGTCATCCTCCGTGCAGGAGCGTCAGCCTCCAACATCACCTTGGAAGTGACAAGTGACAAATACAAGACTCAGAGATTAAAACTCAATACATTGTAGTTTTCTTTAAATTTAGTTAGTTGGTTCTCCGGACCGGCGTAATTCCATCCCATAGGATTACGTCGGTCCTTTTATATTATCTCAACTTTCATTTAAAATGAATCATAGGGACAGGTTTGAAGTGAACCCATGAAGTTGGCCCTTCTGTGGTGAATCAAAATACCATCATCTGAGGACAATGGTCACTTTCAGTCTTATCCCATTTACCTATTTCATAAGCGAATGTCTGGATATTTGTGAAAGCGAAGTCTATGAAGAAAGGCATATTCTCCTTGAACTGGTGATAATAAGTGGCTCTTGATTCTTTGCCAAATTCCTCACCTGTGCGTTCGTGATATAGACTATATAAGTTAAGACCTTTCAGGAAGTCAATACACTGCTCGAAAGTGCCTGTCGATTTACTTACGCCAGACTGTCCGACATAGCAGTTGAAGTCGCCACATATAAGTGTCGGGAAATTTCTTATATATTGCTCATAGTCCTTCAACGCATCAAGAAGTATCTGCGGATATGATTTCTTTCTCCCCTGTACCTTTGTTGGCCATGTGGCAAATAAGAGAAAGCGTCTGTCAACAATCAAGGGAAGGATGTATATATGCTCACTATTATACCACGGTGCGATAACTACCTCATGCTGAATATTCCAAATGACACCAAGCCCCTTCCATGCGACAGAGTTGTCGCCAATCCACTCCATGGAATAGCCTTGCGGTAATCTTATTTCATCATACCGGGCACATTCAGGCAATACCATAATGTCTGCACCCATAGATAATACGTGGTCAATCTTTGCTTGAGTGCACTTGTTTATATTATAAGAAAGTATCTTCATCTTCAGTCATAGCATCCTCTTATTTACAATACCTTGATTTCTTCATCCGACAAGCCCGTCATTTCTGATATGTCAGCAGCAGTGAATCCTTTTGACTTCATTTTTCGTGCAATAGCAATAGCTTTTCTTTTTTCCCCTTCCGCATTACCTTCTCTCCTCGCCGTATCAATTGAATTCTTGATGTCACGGTAGGCATTTAGGCTATCTTCGTATTCACGAAGTTCCTCTGGGGTGAACGTGGCTATCTCCGCCACATCTCTTTCTTCTATTCCATTCATACCACTAAATATAATTTCCGCTGCAAAAATACAACTTTTCAGGGAAAAATGCAAGAAAAAACAAGAAAAAAAATATAATAACTTGAATTTAAAAATGTCATTGTCATTTTGTCATTTTGTCACGAATAAGTATTTTTAGATACTCATAATTGGGGACTAAAGTTTTAAAAAGTTCTTATTATAAATATTATATTATATATTATATTATAATATAATATATAATATAATATTTCATTTATGGATGTTTATTACTACTTATTGTTTGGGGTTATTTTTTCTTATTCGTGACAAAATGACAAATGACAAAATGACAAAATGGAGATTTGAGGCACTGCCTCAGTGAGCTAAAACGGCTCACCGAGGTAGTGATAGAGAAGTCGCACCTGCTGTGGTGTGAAACGGCGTTGGGTGGGAATGTAGCCCGTGGCGGCGAGACGTGGCACCCGAAAATTTGAAAGGAGACTTTAGAAAATCTGAGACGTGGCGCGGCAGGAGGTGAGACGTCTTAATCCACAGATTAACACGGATTGGGGATTTTAATTGGATTAACACAGATTTTGGGTTATCCACAGATTAACACAGAGATAATTTTTGTTGGATTAACACAGATTTTGGGCTGCGCGTGGGTTTATGATTAGGTTGCGGCATGGTGTAGGGGCTTACTTTATGTAAGACCGCCTGTGCTTAGTCTTTTTCGGAGATTTGCCATCCGGGGGTGCGGTCTTACACAAGGTAAGACCCTACAGCGGACGGGGGCTGCGCATGAAAATCTGTGATAATCAAAATATCTTTAGATATTAAAAAATCCTGCTAATCTGTGATAATCTGTGGACAAAAAAACATCTGCGGATAAAAATCTGTGATAATCAACCTAAAATTCCTTATCTGTGATAATCTGTGGATAAATAAAAATCCGTGGATAAATAACTCGCAATAACTCGCAAGTTCATACCGAGACAGGACGTTTCGGGGAATGGGGGATTTTAAAAAGCAGTACCTTTGCATCGCGAAATCAAAACAGTAGTATTAACCCTTTAATTTTTTTACAACTATGCTGAAATATCAGATTTACAAGTCGATGCAGAATCAACACATTGTAGTTTCATTAAATTTATTATTTTGAATAAAAGCAGTAACCTTGCTGCTTGATAGAAAAAAAACACCAATATCAAAAATATCGGTAAAACTATCAAAAATCATAGTTATAAAACTTAATTTTACAATAAATTTGCAGCCGAAAATCAGAAATATACTAAAACGTTTATTATGTACCTATAAATTATATAAAAATGATGAAACAAAAGAAACTTATCAGCAAATCAGTGCTGCCTATAGCATTGTGCACGGCTTTGACGTGCAGTCCATTCGTGGGCGTTCAACATGCTATGGCGTCTGCAAGCGTAATGCAGCAGACCGGAGCAGTCAATGGTCTCGTTGTTGACTCAAATGGCGAAGCTATCATTGGTGCAAGTGTGAAAATCGTTGGTACAAGCAACGGAGCCGTCACCGATCTCGACGGAAAGTTCAAGATTGCCAACGTGCAGCGTGGTGCCACGCTCGAAGTGTCCTACATCGGATATGTAACCCAGAAGGTCAAGGTGACGGGACCGTCAGTAAGAGTGGTGCTTCAGGAAGACAACAAGGCCCTGGACGAGATTGTTGTGGTGGGCTACGGTGTGCAGCGCAAGAGCGACGTGACCGGTGCATTGACCCGCGTGGGAGAAAAGGAACTCAACGCCAAGCCCGTAAACAATGCCTTCGAGGCACTGCAGGGCAAGGCTGCCGGTGTGGATATCACTTCTTCTCAGCGTCCGGGTAGTATCGGCGACATCCGCATCCGCGGTAACCGCTCGCTCAACGCCTCCAATGCCCCGCTGTATGTTGTGGATGGCGTGCCATTGAGTTCAGGCGGTATCGAGACCCTCAACCCCCGCGACATCGAGGCCATCGACATTCTGAAGGATGCCTCCTCAACGGCTATATACGGTTCGCGTGGTGCCAACGGTGTTGTTCTCGTGACAACCAAGCGAGGAAAGAAAGGCGACCTGAACCTGAACTACTCCGGCTCAATGACCTTTGAGACTATCCACGACCTCACTCCCGCCATGTCAGCCTCTGACTATATCACATGGCGCCGTTGGGCTTACTACAATGCCAATCCCGACAAATACACCCCGGGCAACCAGCCAAGCAAGGAGCAGGACGAAATATTCTTCTCGGCTTCGGGCGACAATGCCGCATACAACAACGTGATGAACGGATGGGCAAGCGGTTCATGGGACGCATCGAAGGTGCAGGACACCGACTGGGCTGACATGGTGAGCCGCACGGGTATCACACAGGAGCACACACTCAGTGCAAGTGGCGGTACTGACAAGATGCAAGGCTCGTTCTCGTTCGGCTACCTTAGAAACAAGGGTACACAGAAGGGACAGGAATATGAGCGTTTCAACATCTCTACATCTGTTGACCTGCAGGCAAAGCCTTGGTTCAAGATGGGTGGTTCAATCAACGCATCTTACGGCGTGCAGAACTACGGTTATTCACGCACTGGACAGCCGAGCAATTCAGGTCCTACCGACATCTACGGTGCCGCCAAGGCAATACCACGCTTTGCCGTGCCATACGACGAGAACGGCGACATCGTTCTCCAGCCCGCGGGAAGTACAACAAACGTATATACCGTGGTTGACGAGTGGACAAAGTCAACCGACGAGCGCAAGACCTTCCGCGCCTTGGGTAGCCTGTATGCCCAGGTGGACTTCGGCAAGATGTGGGAGCCGCTTGAGGGTCTTTCCTACAAGATTGCCTTCGGTCCCGACTTCCGCCAGTATCGTCAGGGTATATTCATCGACGCATCGTCGGCAGCACGTCTGGGTTCAACCAACTATGTAACCCGCGGCGAGGAGCGCCATTTTGCATGGACACTGGACAACATGATTCTCTACAACCGCACGTTCGGCAAGCACAACGTCGGTGTGACTCTCTTGCAGTCAGCCTCTAAATATAATAAGGAGAACTCTTCGATGCACGAGGAGGGTATTCCATTGTCATCCATGCTCTGGAACAACATGGGATATATCGACATCACCCAGTCGCAGTTCAAGGCAAGCATGGCAACAGGATTGAGTGAGAACCAGCTTGCTTCATATATGGCCCGTGTAAACTATAGCTTCAACGACCGCTACCTCCTGACCGTATCAGGCCGTTACGACGGTTCTTCTGTTTTGGCAGAAGGCAACAAGTGGAGCTTCTTCCCCTCAGCAGCCTTGGGATGGCGCATTGAGCAGGAAGACTTCATGAAGGACATCAAGTGGATTAACCAGTTGAAGCTCCGCCTCGGTGTCGGTACTACAGGTAACTCTGCCGTTAGCCCATATGGAACCCTTGGCGTGATTTCCTCATATTGGATGCCGTTCTCAACAGGCAACTATAACATTCTCGTAACCAACGAGCCTTACTACTCAAGCGGTCAGAACTCGATGCCTAACAAAGACCTCGGTTGGGAGAAGACCACACAGTGGAACATCGGTATCGACTTCAGCTTCCTCAAGGGACGCATCGGCGGTACTCTCGACATCTACACCTCACGCACCAAGGACCTGCTCATGACAATGAGCATACCGACTCTCTCGGGCTATCCTACGATGCTTGACAACGTGGGCGAGACAAAGAACTGGGGTTATGACCTCACTCTTACCGCCATCCCCGTAGTGACAAAGGACTTCGAGTGGAGCAGCACCCTCAACCTCGCATATCAGAAGGACGAAATCGTGGAACTTGCAAACGGCAAGGAAGACGACATCAACAACGCATGGTTCATCGGTAATTCAATCAGCGTTTACTACGGAACAGACAACGCCGGTATTTGGCAGGAGTCGGACGCAGAAGAGATGGCCAAGTTCAACGAGAACGGGCACAAGTTCCAGGTGGGTAAGGTGCGCCCGGTTGACCAGAATGGTGACTACAAGATTGACAATGAAGACCGTATCATCCTCGGCAACTGCAACCCGCGCTACACCATGGGATGGGTGAACACCTTCACATGGAAGGGACTTGAACTCTCGGTGGAACTGTACGGACGATTCAAGTATATGGTGAACACCGGAGGTCAGGGACAGTATGGTATGTACAACCAGGTTGAAATTGACTACTGGCGTCCCGACAACACAGGCGCTGAATATCAGAAGCCTATATACTCTACAGCCGGCGGCGACGAATACTCAAGCCTGCTCGGATTCAAGGATGCCAACTTCATCAAGCTCCGCAACCTCTCATTAGGCTACAACTTCGACAGCAATATCTGCAAGAAGATCGGAATATCCAATGCCAAGGTATATCTCCAGGCAAAGAACCTCGGAATGCTCTATTCTTCAGTTGACGAAATCGACCTCGACCTCGGAACCTCTTACTACAACAGAGGATTCACAGTGGGGCTGCAGGTAGGATTCTAAATAATTAGAAATGAGAACTTGTAAATTCTAATTTGTAAATTGTAAATAAAAAACGTCTATATGAAAAACAAGATATTATTTGGTGCAATGGCATTGGCAACGATGTTCGGCACCACATCATGCGGCGACGACTTCCTGAAGGAAGACGCAGGCCACAAGGTTACAGATGCACTTCTGGAAACCCCGGACGGTGCCATCTCAATGGCAGCAGGTCTGTACGCCAATATACGCTGGCATTTCGGATATGAGTGGGCATACGGTATCACTCTCTACGGATGCGACGAGTTTACCAATGGTTCTGACCTCACTTCTGAGCCTTGGAACACATACGACAACCGCCTGAACCCGCTGGACTGTACAAAGGCCAACGGTGCGGCCAACAACAACTGCCCGCCTGTGTCCGGCCTTTGGAACCAGATGTACTACGGTATCTCAACCGCCAACCTCGTGATTGACAAGGCACAGAAGGTGCCTGACGAAGACAGCCGCAACAAGGCATTGGGCGAGGCTCACTTCCTGCGCGGATACAACTACTTCCGCCTGTTCAGCCAGTATGGTGCAGTGGTGCTGCAGCTCAAACCGACCGAGGGCGTGGTTCGTTACTATGAGAGAGCTACAGAGGAAGAAACCCTGAATCAGGTGATTGCCGATTTTGAGGAGGCATACAACATGCTGCCCACATCAAAATGGCGCGGCAACGGAACATGGACAAAATACACCGCAGCACACTTCCTGGCAAAGGCCCTGCTATATCGCCAGTCGGAGCGTTGCTCAAGCTGGAACAGCAAATATACCGCTGAGACTGACCTCAACCGTGCCATCGAGCTATGCAATGAGGTTATAGCAGCTTGCCCGTTGGAGGCTGACTATAACAACCTCTACGCCAACTGGACCGGTGTTGACTGCCCAATCGAGGGTTCATCGGAAGTACTCATGGCTGCCGAGCACAACGCTAACTCCACCACGAAGGGACGATTCGGAAACCGCACCTACAACTACTTCAACCCGCAGTTCTCCAACTTCTCAGGCGGTTGGGTGCAGCGCGGACAGTATATCGGAGGTATGGACTTCCAGCGTTGCCGTCCGACGGAATATGCATACTCTGCATTCGACAACGTGAACGACGCACGTATGTGGAAGACCTTCAAGACCGTCTTCGGACTTAACAGCACCGCACAGACCGACAAGGACAAGATTGTTGCAGACAACGGACTGAAGGATGTGTCGCAGGTGCCGGCACTTGGCGACTACGGAATTGTTTTCATTCTCAACAAGAAAGACGACCCACGCTTCCAGGACGAGACCACATACGGAACATTCGGTAATGGCAAGACCGCTCACAGCTTTGTCAATCCCGAGACCGGCAAGTGGGTGCCCAACGTAGCTCCAGTATATCTTGGCGGACAGTATGTAATGCCGAACTACAATGCAAATGGCGACCCGACAAAGTCGAACTTCTTCTGCGGAATCAACAAGACCGAGGATGGTTCTCGTACTGCTGAAAAGGGAGATGGCTATCGTGATGTAATCATGGCTCGCTCTGGTGAGACTTATCTCGTGAAGGCAGAGTGTCAGGTGCGCCTTGGCAAGTATCAGGAAGCCATCAGCACAGTCAACGTACTTCGTGCTCGTGCTCAGTGGAAGGAAGGCGAGGATCGTGAGTTCTATATCGACGGTTCGCTTGCATTCGAGACCAACACTACGGGTGGCGGAACTTTGAAGAAGTGTAAGGCAGCCGATGGTAAGACCAACCTCACCAACATCGAGGCATGGAAGTATTCTCACCCATGGAAGAATAGCTACTATCTGTCAACAGGTATCGAGCGCACTACTGCCGCTTCCGACCTCCAGATTAAGGACTACAAGCAACTTCCCGCAGAAGACGAGGCAATCCTCACAGCTATCGGTTGCAGTGGCGACAAGGACCGCATGATCAACTTCATCATGAACGAGCGCACACGTGAGTTGCTTGGCGAGTGGAACCGTTGGGAAGAGCTCAGCCGTACCAACTTGCTTATCCGCCGTGCCAAGGCGTTCAACCCCGAGGCAAAGGGCATCACAGCCGGCAAGCACGAGCTTCGCCCAATACCACAGACTTTTATCGACGGTCTGCAGCATGAGGACGGAAGCAACCTGTCGGATGCAGAAAAGGCTGCATGGCAGAATCCCGGATATTAAATAATATAGGTTTTTATTCTTATATTTAAGGCGACATTCCCTGAGACAGGGAGTGTCGCCTTTTATTTATTGTCTTTCCAATGTCACTGCCATCAGTCCCACGACTACGTCATTGGAGAGGGTCCTGATGCGGATGGCTCTTATCCTGCGCGCAGGATCAAGAGGCATCTTCAATATCACTCCCGCTCCCTTGTTGATAGTGTAGCGGTTGTCCTCGCCTATCTTCTTCTCCTTGCTTTTTCCTGAAGACGGAACGGCGGACAGGAGTTCCTTGGCGTTAATGTGTCGCCCCACCCTGCCGTTGTCAAGACGGAAACGGAGAGGCATCACCGGGGCTGACCAGAAGGCATTGTCGTCGAAGATGAACTCCTCGTTGATGGTGGGCCAGTTTATCGGATTCTCAAGTCGGAGGGTGTCGCAGGCACCGTTTTCATATTCTGCCAATATGAGGGCATTGTCTATGCGGCTCTGCATGTTGTTGGTTGTGCCTGCCAACATGAGATAGGCGGCATTGAAGGACTGCGACTTGGGAGAAACCGGGACAAGCACCTCATCGGGATAATTATCCCAAAGCGAGGAGAAGACTATGTTGCTTCCCCGGCGCGGAATGAGGAAACTAACTCCCTTGCCTGTATCATATACTCCAAGGGCATCATTGCCCGGAAGTGGTGTGGCGCACGCCCTGAGTCCCGCATCGTCTATCTCGGCAGTCTGCTTGGGATGACACCACTCGCCTATTCCCTGCACGGGGAGCTGAAGGGTGGTGTATGGGGGACGCGGACTCTCGTATCTGTTGCGGAAGATGTCGTTGACATTTGCGTTGTATGCCCCTGTGATGTCTATCATCTCATGCCTGTCGGAGGCATTGGGGGTGATGTCCTCAAGTCCCATACGGCGTATGTAGTCCTTGGAGGTCACATCGTTTCTTGCCGACGGAATCTCGGGATATGCAGGCGGTTGTGGCAGACGGGTGCGATCTACAATGATGGTCTGGCTTTCGCCGGTGGTTCCTTCGGTATCCATATAAGCCCCGCATCCCGCGTTCGTCCTTATCACGATTTTCAGGGGCTGCGCGAAATGCTGTTCTATCTGATATATGTCACGATTGCCCTCACGCTTGTAGGTGAAGCTGAGATAGGGTGTGCGTATGCTTGCCTCATGCCATTCTTCGGGGAAGGCAGGTTTGAGGATGCACTGTCCGTTGAGGGCGTCGGGAGTGATGCCGAAGAGTCCGTTGATAATCGCACGGCTCGTGATGCCGAGGTTGTCGCCGAAGTCACGGTATGCCTCGTTGCGCTCGCGGTCGTAGAAACTGATTTGTCCGAAGTTGCCGGGCGACTTGCCAAGGAGCATCTCGTCGGTGAGGTCGCTCTTCAGCAGGCGGAATCCCTCGTCGGTGCGTCCTGCCTGGAAATAAGCCAATGCCATGTTTGCCACTTCCTCGTGAGCCACGTTGTTGGTGCTCCATGCGTATGGCATCCAGTCGGTTGTGGAGAGGGTGTATCCGCCTGACTTCTCGCCGTCGATGACAATGGGGATATGGGGGATGTCGCGATCCACGTATTTGGTGGCGAGATAAGCCTGTTCGGAAGTACATGCGCCACAGTCTATCGGGGTGTAGATAGTCCATAGGGCGGCACTCTTGTGGAGTCGTTTGAGTCCCATGAGGTCCTGGAATTCCGCCCAATGTCCACGGTCTTTCATCCACAGACGCTCGTTCATCGCCTTGAGGATAGCCTCAGCCTCGTCACGGTATGGCTTGCCGTCCTCGCCAATGAGTTCGGCGATGCGTGCAGCAAGGAGATTGCCGCGATAGTTATATGCGGAGGAATGGGTGACGGCTCCACCATTGTAGTAGAGGGCATCGGATGCCCAGATGCAGCAATAGGCGTCGTAGAGATGGTCGCCGTCGGGGTCGAAATTGCGTTTTTCCCATGCGAGATGACTCTTCAGCACGGGCCAGAACTCCCTGAGCTTCCGCTCGTCGGCATCATAGGAGAGATGCCACAGCAGTCCGTCGATGTAGTTGAGGTTCATGTCGTAGTGGTGCATCACGTCGTTGCGGTCGGGATAGCGGCAGATATATCCGTTGCTGTACATCTGCGTTCCCCATCGCTTCTCCGCTCTCGCCATATTCAGCGCACTGTCCTGACGGGGATGGGGCAATGTGGCGGGAACATCCTTCACCTGACTGCGTGCGTAGGCCTGGAAATGACGGTAGGAGCGGTCGGTCCACCCGACGGCGTCGCCTACATAACATCCTCGCCATCCTGCCAGCGGTGTTCGCCAACCGATACATCCGTGCTGCCACGTCTTGCCGTCCCACAGTCCGTCGGCTGCTGCCATAAGCACACTGCCGAGGGTGTTGAACAGAGGGTCGGGGGTATTTATCTCAACGCGCGACATGATGGACTCTCTTAAAGAGTCTTCGGCAGAAAAAAGCAGCTCCAGCTCCCCTGCCCCACGGTGGGGGGTGTTTGCGGACTCAGTCTCTAATTCTTTATTAGTTTTTAATAGGAGGTAGGTTTTTCCGCGTCCGTCCCATATTGCCTTTGCCACGGGTTGTGCATTTGGGGTTGGCTCAAACTTCGTCAGGTCATCAACACCGAGGTCGCCATTGCGCTGGAACTTGCTGCTTCTTGCATTGGCGAGGACAGCCTCGAATTCAATCTTCTTGGATGGAGACTTGGCACGTCCTTTTTTTATCTCCGACGTGGTGAATCTCCATATAGCATCCTCTTCCTGAATGAATGATGCCATGGCATAGATATCTATCCTGAGGTCTCCGTGGGTCAGTAGGTATGTTCTTCTTCCGCCAAGATAGCGGGCCTCGCAGTCAAAGTATGCTGAGTCGAGAGGTATTCTCTCCTTGCCGATAATGGCATAGAGCCTTAGGTTACGGCACTCGCCTTTCTTGTACGTGGCAAATATCGGGCGGTCGGATGTTTCAAGGCGGAAAGGCCCGTTTGTTCCATACAATGCCCTTGTATATCTGTTCTCGCCATTAAGGCACACTATCTCCCGTCCCTCAGGACGATACTGGTATTTTCTTCCCGCCGTCACCCCTGGCAATGCGAGAATAAGCATTAGCAATATTATAAGTATTCTCATTTTTCTCTATTATTTCAAATGTCACAAATCCTTATTTTAAACACAGAGGCACAGAGTCACAGAGTTTTCTCTGTATCTTATTAAAACTTAATAATTTAATCTCTGTAACTCTGTGCCTCTGTGTTTCAAACAGAATCAACTACGGCATTGGCAGCAGGCCTTCCCATTTCACATCCCAATCCTTCGGGAATCCGGGGGTAGGCGAGTTGCATCCGTCCCATCCTGCACACATCATTGCCACGGCAGTGAGCAAACCGCCGTTTCCGGGCATATAGAGACGAAGACGCTGGTCCTGATAGTTATGTCCACTTACGAGATAGGTATTGGTGCGCTTAGGCATAAGCAGGGCATCCACTGCCATGTCAGCCTCGCCAAGTCGCGCACAGGTCATTGCCGTCATGGGATAGTCCCATCCCCAGGTCTTGTCCCAGTTCCAGTTGTCCCATATCCATCTGAGTGTGTTTGCCATCACCTTTTTGTCAAGCAGTTTGTTGTCGGGCATCATTCCCAAGGCACCGAGCAGGGCGGGATGGTCGCTTGTCATACGAATGTCGGTGTAAGTGTTGACGGCACTCTCAGCGGCGAGATACAATCCGTCGGAGTTGAATGCCAAGGGCGACAACTTGTCAATCACCTTTTGCGCGTCTTCCATCGGTGCGAGTCCGCGTCTCGTTCTCCACTTCTGCGACATGTCAAGTGCGGTGAGCCAATATGAGAGTTCGAAGGGAGGGTTAATCGTGGAGTCGGCCTTGAGGGTCTCTTGTGCGGGAATGCAGCCACGCAGGATATATCGGTCGCGGGGGGTGTCATATTCGGCGAAATCAGTCATGAAGAGGGCTGTCTCATCCACGAGCTTGCCGTATTTTTCCAATACCTTGGCGCGCTCATCATCAGATTTTGCCGCACGGTAAAGCAGTTCAGCCATATAGGTGAGATGGGGCTGCTGCCATATCAGGAACGAACCGACATTCGACGGGGCTTCCTCAGCCGAGGGGTCGGTCATCTTCATCCATCTCACTCCCTTGAATCCCTGGCGTTGGGCTATCAGGCGCGCCTTTTCCTCAGCCGAGGCATACCAGGAGAGCTGGCGGTCGAGCAGTTCGGGCTTGTTCCACAGTCCATAATGAACGAGATGCCACCATGTCATTTCGAGGTGGAACTTTCCGAACCATGAGTTATACGTGAGTCCTGTTTCCTGCGGGGGGATATTGCCAGCCTCCTGCGCTCCCATAAGATACTGGCTGAGGATGATGCGTCGCTCAAGTTCGGCAGCCCTCTTGTCCTTCACATTGCCGAGGTCGATGAATCCGCCTTCGTTCCAATATGCACTCCAGCGATTGGCAGAGGCCTTGGCGCATGAGGCGAAGTCGGGGGTGGCGGGGAATTTCGCATTATTCCCGTATTTTCCGGATAAACCGGATTTATTGGAATCATCTTGGAATAACGCCGAGAATGAGAGGCTATTTCCTTTTGCCTTGAGAACGATCCTGTGCTGTGCCGTTTGCTTGATCTCAGCACTGCCTTTCCATGATACATATATATAATATGTTGTGTCATCGAGCTTACGCGTGATTACGGCGGAGTTCTTTCCCGCCTTCAACGTTGTGGTGTGGAGATTATCAGCGGCATCCCACTTGCAGGCATCGTCGCAATGTCCGCCTGAGGGATAGGCAAAACTGAATGCCACTCCTATTGCTGACTTTTTAGCGGATGAACTGCCGTCTAAAGAGATATTTGAAGCTATGCAATCTGCATCGGGCGAGCATACCGTCTCAACGTGATATTTCATCCCCCCGTATTCAAACTTACTGTCAATCTTTCCTGTCCAAAGGTCCAGGTTCTGGTCTATGCCCTTAATCTTCGAAGCGTCGGAGATGTCGAGACCTATAGTCCCGAGATGAAGGCGATGGGGATTTGCCCTAAGGTAATCCACTGCCCTGCGAGTCCTTTCGGGCTGCTTTATCTGAAGGGAATAATATTCGGGATGTCCGCGGTGGAAATCGTGGTTTGCCAATGCGTCCTTGGCCTGGAATCCTTCGGTGTTGGGGAACGAGTGCCATCCCCATTCGCTCATCGTTCCGAGTGGCACGCCTTTGGAATAATCGCGCGGGAATGTCTGTAGTCCCGTGGCATCAACGGTAAAGGCAAACCGCCCGTTTCCAACTGTCAGCGAAGACAGTGAGTCCATGCTGGTGACATGAGGGTTATGGCGTGTCACCACCTTAAGCCTGTCAATCTTTTCGGCAGCTACTGCACTGCCCACGACAGCCATACCGAACACAACTGTCGCAATCATTTTTCTGATTTGTTTTTTCATATCTTAGTCATTATTGATTATTTTGCGACAAAATTACTACTTTTTTATCACAATCACAAGCGTTTCACTGATTTTAACGTAATATACCCTCATTACCTATATCGGACTTCTGCAAACGTCTGTGATAATTGTCAAATCTGCTATGTTATTTGGCATTTGTTTTGCCATTTGAATAATAATGAGTAAATTTGCGGGAAATAACTAAAAAGAATTTATGATGAAGAAATTATTGATGTTACTGGCAGCAATACTTCTGCCTGCCACACTGCCGGCAAACGGCAACGGCGAAAAGTATATAACCCATAACGTGTCGGCTCCATTCGACATGCAGCCGATAAAGGAGTACGTGTTTCCCGAAAAACAGTTCCCGATAACAAAATACGGGGCAAAACCGGGAGGGGAATTTGTAAATACCAAGGCTATCGCCAAAGCCATTAAGGCGTGCAACAAGTCGGGCGGCGGAGTCGTGGTAGTGCCCAAGGGAGAATGGTTTACAGGCCCTATCCACTTTATGAGCAATGTCAACCTGCTACTTGAGGAAGGGGCAACGTTGGTGTTCTCGGACAATCACCTGGATTATCTGCCCGCCGTGCAGACTTCGTGGGAGGGACTGGAGTGTTTCAACTACTCGCCACTGATTTATGCCTTCGGATGTGACAACATCGCCATCACGGGCAAGGGAAAGCTTCAGCCCAAGATAAAAGGCTGGACCCCGTGGTTCAAGAGACCAAAGGAACATCTTGAGGCATCGAAACAACTGTATGAGTGGGCGGCTCATGACACCCCCGTGGAGGAAAGACAGATGGCAGTGGGTAACAACAACATGCGTCCGCATCTCATACACTTCAACCGCTGCCGCAACATTCTCCTGGACGGTTTCCATATCAACGGTTCACCGTTCTGGACCATCCACCTGTTCCTTTGCGACGGAGGCATTGCGCGCAACCTGAATGTATATGCCCATAACCACAACAACGACGGCATAGACCTCGAAATGACGAGCAACGTGCTGATTGAGGACTGCAAGTTTGACCAGGGCGACGATGCCATCGTCATCAAGTCGGGACGCAACAGGGACGCATGGCGCATAGGCAAACCCACTGAAAATGTGGTGGTAAGAAACTGCACGGTTGTCAAGGGGCATTGTCTCTTGGGCATTGGCAGCGAGATGAGCGGCGGTGTGCGCAACATACTGATGGAAAACTGCGTAGCCACCGACAGCGTGTTCAGGATGATGTATATGAAGACCAACCACCGCCGCGGCGGTTTCATCGACCATATCTATATGAGAAACTGCAAGGGCACGTGTGCCGGACGCATGTTTGAGATTGACACCGACGTGCTGTATCAGTGGAAGGATCTCGTACCGACCTACGAGACGCGTATCACGTCAATCCACGACATCTATATGGAGGATTGCGAGATAGACCGCACCGACGCCATCTATGAGGTGAAGGGCGATGCCCGCAATCCAGTCCACGACATCTTCCTGAAGAACCTGAAGATTGGCACTGTACATAAGTTCATCAGCAAGAGCAGCAATGCCTTCAACGTAGTGTCCGACAACGTGTCGTATTCATACAACGGGCAAAATCACCTCACGACATCCTCAAAACGCATGAGATAAGTGTCATATTGGGTCTCATACGGATGGAAGGGGGCTGGCACCGTCTTCGGGGCGGCAAAGAGAGTGCGTAGCAGTTGCGGGGTCTTTGTCTTGTCTATGCGATAGAGATAGAAGTCGCCGCCCACTGTTCCCACTTTATTTGCAATAACAGGGAATGCGGTGCGGGCAAACTTCGGTCCTTCGCCCGACACTGCCGCATTGTATGTGAGTACGATACCGCGGTCGGTCTGTTCGAAGCTCACGTTGCCATTGTTGCATACGAGCAGCAGTCCGTCTCCGTTCCCGTCGGTCAGCATGGCAGCGTCAACACCCCTGCGGTTGCCCTCGAAATAGAGGTCACCCTGCTGCATTGCCCAAAAGCCGTAGCGTCCGGCACGATAACGTCCCGGATAGGTGGGCATCATGCCTTGTCCTATCCATTGCACACGGTCTATCTTCTTGTCGAGAAGGAAGGCTATGCCCAATTCCGAGAGGAAGGTGTCGGTGGTGTCGGGAGTCAGGGCGAAGGTATAGTGTGTGGCATTGCCTTCTTGCTCCGTCTTGATGTCCGTCTTGATTGTTCCTGCCGATGCTCCGTCGGCTGACAGTGTGAGCAGGTATTTTTCAAGTCGCTTGTCGCCCACCTTGAGTTTCTCTGCCAGTGTGGCTTTTCTTCCTGCCCTTACCATTACCCCTCCCTGTACCAATGATATAGGATTGTCTGTCTTGTTGGCTTCGCCTTCCTCCTTCGCGCCTCGGCATAGCCAAAGCAAGCTTTGTCTCTGCTCTCGGCTTGTCGTCGGTTCATCCAATCCGTCGAGCAGTCGTCTTGTGATGTCGGCAGGATTGATGCGTATGGCCTGACGGTTGAACGTGTTGCCGTGGGCATCACTTATTTCAATGTTCAGGATGCAGATCTTGTCGGTGTCGGGAGATGTGGGCAGAGAGAGTGAATAGGTCGTTGTGGCATGTGGCTTGCAATCAGGCGAGAATGCTCCACTGCAGACGGTATCCCTGTCCTCGGTAAGTGTCCAGCTGAAGGAGGCATTGTCCTTGAGGTTCAGGAAGTCGAATCTGTTGCGTATGTGCAACGGTATTTCCCTTTGTCCGTCAGTGATGTTTAATATACTGTCCGTCACTGCGGCGCGTGCGTAGTTGTGCTGCAGTTCGTAGTAGTTGGGCAATGGCGTGCGGTCGGCATAGAGCAGTCCGTCGGTTCCCTTGTTGCCGTACATCTCGAATCCTCCGGTCTTTGAGGTATATACCTTCTCCTCATAACCAAACATGTCTGTCCTTGGCTCGCAGGTGAAGGGCATTCCTTGGTCCACCCATTCCCATACGCTGCCGCCGGCGATACATGGTGTGCGCTCAATGATTTCCCATTGGCGGTCGTGGTCTTCAAGCGAGATGCCGAGGGTGTGGCAATATTCAGTGAAGATGACGGGGCGGTCGGCTTTCTGATAGAAACATGCCAACTGGCTCGTAGTGGGATAGTGGGGAGCATAGATGTCCGCCACCTTAGGGAAATCGTAGTTGAAGTTGCGGAAGTAGCTGCCAATCTGCGGATAGCATACGGGGCGACTTGGGTCAAGCTCTGCCTTTACATAGTCGCCCAAGCGCAGGCAGATGTCGGTAAGCGGATTCTCGTTGCCAAGGCTCCAGATGAGCACCGAGGCGTGGTTTTTGTCGCGGCGTATGGTGGCTTGCGCACGCTGCTGCAGCACTGGATAGAACTCGTCCTTCGACAGGTTCTTGTCGCCATAGCCGAAGGGCACCTCGTCGATGACATAGAAGCCGAGTGAGTCGGCAAGCTCATAGAAGCGAGGTTCACGTGGATAGTGCGATGTGCGGATGTAGTTAATTGATGCCTCTTTCATCAGGCGCATGTCCTTAAGCGTCAGTTCGTCGCTGATTACCTTCGCCGTCTTGGGGTCGGTGCTGTGGCAGGTCACTCCGCGCAGTTTGATTGGCTGTCCGTTCAACTTCAGGATTTTCCCATCGATGGTCAGTTCCCTGAATCCGAACTTATGCTCGAATGTCTGCAAGGTTTTTCCCTTGCGGCTGAGTGTTGTGCGCAACGTATATAAATAAGGTGTCTCGGCAGTCCAGAGATTCGGGTTCGCCACCTTGTCCGTTCCCACCTTCTTTCCCTTGGCATCGAGGATGACATGGCTTACGGTGGTGCTCTTGTCGCCGTTGGCAACTTTCGTGTCAACACTCACTTCTCCGCTGTTCTTTGTCGTGATGGTAAGGTCGGAGAGATGTGTCTTGGGAATGGCGAAGAGGGTCACGTCGCGAAAAATACCGCATGGCGCCCAATCGTCGTTGTAGTCGAAGTCGCTGCCCGGGAAGCGTGTTATCACTCGCATGGCGAGCTGTTGCTTCTCCTTCTTCATGTTGATGAAGTCGGTGATGTCGAACATGGCGGTGTTGTAAGCCGAGCGCCATTCGCCCGCCTTCTTGCAGTTTATCCAGAGGTCGTAGCCATAGAGCACACCATCGAGGCGCATCACGATGCGCATTCCGCGCCATTGGTCAGGAATGTTAAACGCAGTGCGGTAGTAGCCGGTGAGTGCAGCAGGACTGTCATATTTCGGCTTGCAGAAACCGTTAGGTTCCCAGCAACCCGGGACAGGAATCTTACCCCAAGTACCGTCTTCCGTTGGTACAGCGGCATCTTCGCTGATACCTTTCACTACCTTTAGGCTCCATTGGCCGTTCAGGCTTTTCATCATCTTTCTGTCGGTTACAGGCAGAATGTCTTGAAAGCAGTCGCTCACCTGCGCATAGGCGCTTATGGCGACAAGGATTGTCAATAAGGATAAAATAATTCTTTTCATATTTTCTTAATTCTTTCCGCCGGGAAAACATAGAACTTGCGACTTGTGTCAAATATGCCACTCCATAATTGCGTGTTCCTGCGAGCAGTCGTCCGTTTTTCTCCGCAATGCTATATACACAATCCGACGGTATGTTTTTGCCCTCATACTGGGTGTTGATTTGCCAAACTCCATTGGCATCAATGAACAAGTCAACGACTTTATTATGTTACTCAAAATCTTAGCCAAACTTCTTCTTATTAATTTTCGCCAAAAGTACAAAAAAAAATGAGATTTGGCAAATAATTTAATTATATTTTTCAACAAACCTCACTTTTTCACTACTTTTGGCTAATTATCGCTACATACCTATTTATATTATCAGTTTCATCACCTTGAGTCTGAAAGACAAATAACAGGGGCGAATTGACAAATAATATAGTAAACATTACCAAAAACACTGTAATTTTGCAGATAAATAAATACTAATGACAATGAAAAGATTATTTTTTATCACGCTATTGTTGACCTTTGTGTCAATGACCAATGCACAGAGTGTGCCAATACTTAATATCATCGGTGACTCTTACGTGAAGAATCACAAAAGACCCGTTGAGGAGGCATGGCACTATAAAATGGCGCAGAAATTGGGTCTCACCTATAACAACTACGGGCGCAACGGCGGATGTGTGGCATTTGACCGCACACACGACGGCAAATACAATTTCGGTCCGGCAATGTACACCAAGACGGGACAGATGGACCCTGCTGCCGATTATGTAATCATCATCGGAGGACACAATGATGCGTTCAAGGTGAAAGACAACAAGGACTCGCTCATTATGTTCAGAGACTCACTGACACTGCTGATTACCAACATCAGGACACAGTGCCCCCATGCAAAAATTGGTTACGTCACTCCATGGTATTGTGATTATCCCGGATTCAAGCAGGTGTGCAAGACAATCCTGAAGGTTTGCAAGCAGCATGGTGTTCCTGTATTGAACAATTATCGCAAGGGTTCAATAATAAAGGTGCGCGACGAAGAGTTCCGCAAGAAGTATTTCCAAGGACCAAAAGACACTGCCCATTTGAATAACGCAGGACACAACCTCTTTTTGCCCGTAGGCATGGAATGGTTTTTGAAGAATATGAAGGATTTTTAATTACTCGACTTTCTGAAGTGGATTTTGAACCACAGAGTTTAAGAGATTAGGAGTTATTGTATTATTCAACACCAAAGGGCATTGGACTGCTTGATTTTCTGAATGCCATAAATAACGAATGTTAAATAGCTTGTTAATATCCCCCTTTGAGGATAATAAACATTAAAAACGTGCAATATCTCACGTTTTTCATAGGAAAAATGTGTAATTTTGCCACAAATTCATAGGAATGGAAATTGCAAGAGATATATTTAACGACCTGAAGGCTTGGAAAGAGAACGTCTGCACAGTCTGCAATGTCGGGTAACAGACTATTCACCGAGTTCAAGGGTATATTGTCTGAAAACTATGTCTTACAGTCATTAAGACGGCAATTTGGCGACAGTATTTTTTACTGGACATCAGGCAATACAGCAGAAGTAGAATTTGTCTTGCAGATGGATAATGGCATAGTGCCTGTGGAGGTAAAGTCTGATAATAATGTCAAGGCAAAGAGCCTGTCCATTTACCGCAAGACCTATTCTCCGTCCTTGTCTTTGCGCTTTTCCACAAGGAATATCCGTAAGGATGATGACCTTCTGAACTTACCTCTATATCTTGCCGACAGGATATCGGATATACATAGCATAACATCATCCTTAATTAAATAATGAAAAAACTTGATTACGGTAAGTATATCTATCAAATCATAAATGATAAGGTCATGGGCTAAAATAAGGTTATTAACCTTGCGCCACTAAGATTAATAATCTTACGTCTGCAAGGTTAATAACCTTAGTGGCATAGATGTTAATATCCTTTTTCTCGATAAAAACATCACTTTTTCTACGATTTACTTGCATCTTACCTTTTTATTTATTATATTTGCACCGCATTTTCTTAAGTATAAATAATAAAAAGGAACAATCAGTATGAAATATACCCTCGTAATGCGTGGACACCCACGTTATCCTGAGCGCGGCAAGAAGGCATACGCCTGCGCACAATATGAGAAGACCTTGTCGATAGACGAACTCTTGGACTACATCACCCTCCATGGCTCAGCCTTCAGAAAAGGCGACTACAAGGCTGTCATCTCCACCATTGCCGAAGCCATGGCTGAGAAGATGGCTGAAGGCTACAAGATTGACCTCGCCGAGATGGGCAAGTTCTACCCCACTCTCGAGTGTGAGGGAGCCGAAACCATGGACGACTTCAATCCCGACAAGCACATCAAGGCTGTAAATGTCAACTGGGAACCAGGCGATGACTTCAAGAACCTGAAACGAAAGACCACATTCCGTGAAGACCTCACAAGGCGAATGCAGAAAGAGGCCTTGAAGGTTGACATGGAGAGATGGGATAATGCCGAGTAAGAATCTTTATTATATGGATATAAACCATGACAAATTGTCACGCTTTGAAACTTCGTGCTGCCGATGGCAAGAGAAAAGCCTCCGACTATCTGTTACCGCCAGAAGAAAGCGGGGACGATTACGAATAGAATAATATAAAATAAATAAAAAAATGACACTAAAAAGAACAAAATCATAATAATGACATAAGTACAATATCATTATTCCAACAACTTGTTGGAATTATTGTGTTAGTTCACAACGAATGTACATAATAAAACTGTTAGGTTATGAACATAGACATAAAAAGCATATTGGCAAGCGGCGAGCGCGTGACGCTTGAATGCAAGAAAGCACAGCATAGTGTCCCTAATTCTCTGTGGGACACCTACTCTGCCTTTTCCAACACATACGGAGGAACCATCATGCTTGGTGTGGTGGAGCATACGGAAGAGAAAGATAAGTCAAAACGGTTTGAAATCGTGGGGGTGGAGGATGCCGACAAGATACGCAAGGACTTGTGGAATACCATCAACAGCAAGGAGAAGGTCAATGTGAACCTGCTCCGTGATGAAGATGTGCAGGTCGTGGATGTTGAAGGCAAGAGCGTTGTTGTTGTCAATGTGCCGCGTGCGGAATCCTCTATACGCCCTGTTTATATCAACAACAATCTTTCACGTGGCACATTCAAGCGCAACCATGAAGGTGATTATCATTGCACCGAACAGGAGTTGAAGATGATGCTCCGTGATGCCAATGAGGCAGGTAATGACAGGATGATATTGGAATATTATACGATGGACGACATTGATATTCCAACATTGGAGAGTTACCGCATCATGTTCAAGACGGACAATCCCGACCACGTATGGAATGACCTTGACCATAAAGAGTTTTTGATGCAATTAGGCGGATATGCCTTTGACAGGAAAGAAAGAATAGAAGGTCTCACAATGGCAGGATTAATGATGTTTGGCAAGGGATTGCCCATTCGTGACAGATTTGACAATCTGCGGATGGACTATATCGACAAGTCACATCTTATCGGTGAACAGCGGTATAGTGACCGCCTTACTTACGACGGCAGGTGGGAGAACAACCTATATAACTTTGTGCGGATGGTACTGCCGAAGTTAACGATTGACCTGCCCCGACCATTCCGAATGGAGGGAGTAATACGTAAGGATGACACTTTGCAACATAAGGCTGTGAGAGAAGCTGTTACGAACATGATTATCCACGCTGACCTGATGCTCAATGGTATCCTGAGAATTGAGAAATATGATGACCGCATCGTTCTCACCAATCCCGGTTTGCTCAAACTCCCGATAGAGCAGATATATCAAGGAGGTGAGTCAAAGGCCCGTAACCAAAGGATGCAGAATATGTTCCGCATGATTGGTTATGGAGAGAACCTCGGTTCAGGTTTTCCACTAATCTTGAACGCATGGAACGAAAAGCATTGGATGAGGCCTGAATTGGTTGAACAGCCAGAACTGATGCAGGTGAAACTGACCCTCTATTTTGAGAATGACCCTGTAAATGACCCTGTAAATGACCCTGTAAAACTAACAGATAGGCAGAACATGATACTGCAAATGTTCGATGAAGACAAGACATTAAGCAAGGAACGTTTGTGTGAAAAAATGGGATTATCTAAAGCTACTATTAAACGCGAAATCGCATATCTGAAAAGTATTGGCAAGCTAAAAAGAATAGGTAGCGACAAGACTGGATATTGGTTAGTTGAAAAATGAGTTTGAACTTATAAGGATTTCTTATCAGTTGTTCGGAATGTCCGAACAACTGATATATCTTAATCAACAAGAAAAACTTGTAAGTTCAAAGGGTAAGTATTATCTATGTTTCCCGCATCCGCCGATAATCCTGGCTGCCTCATCCTTCTCGCTCTGGAATGTGAGTTTGTCGTATATCAGATAGGCACGATGAGGGTCGATAATGCGTGGAGCCATCAGTCTGAGAGCGGCAAGTTTCTTGTCGCCAAAGGAGAATATGCTCATAATCGACGCACACTGCTCGCAGGAATAAAACGCACCAAGACTCGCCACCTCTATAAGATCCATCTTGCGGTCGTCGAAACTGGCATTCTTCACCTTATTATATAATATGGTGAATTTCTCGTCGCTGAGACAGAACATTCTTTGTTCCCTTGGCTCATGCTTATGTCTAAAATCCTGAGCCTTAAAGTCAATTGCTCCCATTG
Organism: Prevotella sp.; assembly: GCA_022775105.1. Classification (GTDB taxonomy): domain Bacteria; phylum Bacteroidota; class Bacteroidia; order Bacteroidales; family Bacteroidaceae; genus Prevotella. The sequence continues at coordinate 64,171 of JALFIX010000094.1, forward strand.
CCATCAAAGAGAGCAACATAATGATAAATAATTTTCTTTCCATATCAATTACCTTTTATATTTTTGTGCAAAGGTAATAGGTTTCTGTTAATCATACAAGGTTTTTTCCATATAATACAATAGGAAAATCCATACTGTCATCTGATTAATGCCTTATCTTTATATGCGTAGCCCTTGCCCATAGTTCCTCCAATGGACCTCTGCGGAAACGGCTCGTCCAGAATC
>JALFIX010000154.1 GCA_022775105.1 Prevotella sp.
GGCTTCACCTCAGCATAGCTCGAGCAAGCTCGGCTCTGCGTTCGGTTTGCGCAGCCCATTGACTTCGTCGATGGTTGGCTTCACCTCAGCATAGCTCGAGCAAGCTCGGCTCTGCGTTCGGTTTGCGCAGCCCATTCTTCATTCTTCATTCTTCACTCTTCATTTAAAACCCTCTGCTTCTCCGGCCAATTCACGAGATATAGCCTCTCTGTGGCACGTGTAAATGCAGTGTATAGCCAGTGGAGGTAGTCGGGAGTGAGCATGTCGTCGGTCATGTAGCCCTGGTCAACATATACGTGGCTCCACTGGCCACCCTGCGCCTTGTGGCACGTCACTGCGTAGGCATACTTCACCTGCAGGGCATTGAAGTATATGTCCTGGCGCATCGCCTTGAAACGGTCAGCCTTCAGCGGTATATGCTGATAGTCCTCCATCACCTTATTAAATAATAAGTCGCTCTCCTCGCGCGTCAGGGCAGGAGCCTCCGACCTGAGCGTGTTGAGATTCACCGTAGCCGTCAGCTCCATGTTGTCATAATCCGGGAAAGACATTGTCACGTCGGCAAAGCGGAAGCCGTACAGTTCGCGTATGTTCCTCACCCTCTCCACTCTCACCCTGTCGCCGTTGGCGATAAAAGGCAGTGCCAGTTTCTCTTTCTCAGTCCAGAAGTAGTTGTTCTTCACAACCATAAGCCTGTCTCCCGAACACAGTTCATCCTCATTTCCTAACACCATGTTCCTTATGCCGTTGTTGTATCTTATGGCAAGCTTGTTGCTGCGCGTGATCACGATGGTGTCGTCCAGTCCCGCCCGCGAGTAACTCGACGCTAATTCCTCAATCAGTTCATTCCCCGGCACATTGCGTATGTCCTCGAATCCGTGAAACCACACCTTCGGCAGTTCCGTTGCATATTCATCGCTTATCATGCTCCTCACCTTGGTGGCGTTACACAGTATTCCCGACTCCTCGCCCTGTCTCACCACCTCGTTGAGTGTGGAGTGCATCACCTCCGAACCGTAGCACCTCATCACCTGAGGCATCAGCGCCGGACTCTCCTCCTCGCCCACAGGCGGCAACTGCGCCTTGTCGCCTATGAGCATCATGCGGCAGTTGCGCCCGCTGTTGACATATCTCATAAGGTCGTCCAACAGGCATCCGCTGCCGAATCCGCTCTCGCCATATCCTTGGTTTGCAATCATTGATGCCTCGTCTATTATAAATAAGGTGTCGGTATGCAGGTTGTCGTTCAGCGAGAATCCCTCCATGCCGATAGCTCCCGACCTCTGTCGGTAGATGCGGCGGTGGATGGTGTATGCCGGCTGTCCCGCATAGAGCGAGAACACCTTCGCCGCCCTGCCCGTGGGAGCCAGCAGCACAATCTTCTGTTTCATCTCCACCATAGCCCTCACGATGGCAGCGGCGAGAGTGGTCTTACCCGTTCCCGCCGAGCCGCTGAGTATGAACACCGGGTGCTCCTCGCGGCACGTCATATAGTCGGCAAAGGCGTCGATAGCCTCAGCCTGTTCCAGCGTGGGCGCGAAGCCCATCTGTCTGCGTATTGAGTCAATATAAAAGTCCCTAATCATCCCTTTAATGCTGTTTCAGCTTGCAAACTTATACAAAATATCCGATAAATGCAAATTAATTGCCAAAAAAATTTGGAAGTATGCGAATTGTTTCATAACTTTGCAGCCAAAGAAGATAAATGAACGCATTGAGATATATGGAAAGACGTAAGAGAATCATAAACATGCTGCTCGGATTGGTGGCTTTCGCCCTGTTGATAGCCATAGTGGCGAGCATCCTGAAACCTATGAGTTTCAACACTACCGTGACCCAACGCGAGAAGGTGGTGATTGAGCGTATGAAGATAGTGCGCACGGCTGCCGCGCGCTATCGTCAGGACAACGACGAAGTATTCTGCAGTTCGATTGACTCGCTTGTCATCCGCGGCTATCTTGCCGATTCGCTAAAGTATATCCCCTTCAGTGACGGCAAGGTCTTCTACTATGAGACAGCTGTCATTCAGACAAAGTCGGGAGATGATGTCTCCGTGATGGAGTGCCGTGCATATTACGACGATTACCTCCAGGACCAGCCCAAGGGATATATAGATGATTTGAAGAACGAGGCAACCAATAGCGGGCGCTTCCCCGGCCTGAAGTTCGGCGACCTGACCATGGCGAGCAACAATACAGGGAACTGGGAGTAGAATTATGGGTGATTGGGAAGTTAAAGGAGTTAAAGAAGTTAAGGAGTTAAGGAGTTAAAGGAGTTAAGGAGTTAAGCCAAATGATTTTTGCGCTGATGTCCTACACAGGACTCCTTATTGAAAAACCGAGATCAATACTAATGGCTTAACTCCTTAACTCCTTAACTCCTTAACTCCTTAACTCCCAAAATAAATAAGTAAAATATGCAAGATAAACCTAAGCGCCTGGTGATACGGCTGGCGCAGAACACATTGTCCGTATCAACTGTCTCTGCCGACGGAACGGTGGATTTCCTGCCTTACGTCGTCAGGAGCGGCATATCCATGGCTGCGAACATGCGCGAGGCGTTCAAGAACGAGGCTATATTGCAGAAGACATACGACAAGACAGTGGTGATGGTGGAGTCACCGGTGCTGATGGTGCCTGCCGACCTGTATGAGGAGGACGACACGGAGCGCATGTATGCCCATGCCTATTCCGACACCCGCACATCGGCGGTGATGACCAATGTGCTGCCCGACCTCAGTGCCGTAGCCCTCTTTGCCGTCAACAAGGACCTTAAGATGGTGATTACCGACCATATCCCCACCGCCCGTTTCATCAGTGCCGTGGCACCGGTGTGGCGTTATCTCCATCGCCGCAGTTTCACGGGGGCGCGTAGTAAGCTCTACGGCTATTTCCACGACAAGCGTCTCGATGTCTTCAGTTTCAACCAGCACCGCTTCAAGTTCTGCAACTCGTTCGATGCCGCCAACGCCCAGGACTCGCTCTACTACCTGCTCTACGTATGGAAGCAGCTTCTGCTCAAGCCCGAGTATGACGAGATGCACCTTGTGGGCGACATCCCCGAGCGCGACTGGATAATGGATGAACTGAAGGTATATCTCCATCGTGCCTACTGCATAAACCCCTCCGGCGATTTCAACCGCTCGCCCATAGCCCAGATAAAGGGAATGCCGTATGATTTGATGACGTAT
>JALFIX010000229.1 GCA_022775105.1 Prevotella sp.
TGAGCGAGGAGCGCCGCCGGCTGATGGATATGGTCATATCCCAGTTCGACCATGCCTATATCGATCATCTCTTGCGTTATGGCAAGGCATTGCAGCAGCGCAACTCACTGCTCAAACAGGAGGATGAGCCTGATGCCGCCCTTATGGATGTGCTGGAGGAGCAGATGGGGTATGAGGGCGAACGAATCTTTGCCGCCCGTGAGGCTTTTGTCAACGAGCTGATACCCGTATTCCAGCATTACCACCAAGCCATCTCGGGCGGTCGCGAGCAGGTGGGCATAAGTTATGAGTCTCATTGCCGACGGGGGGCCCTGTGCGAGGTCATCCGCCGCGATAGGATGAAGGACCGCGCCGTGGGATATTCCCTGCACGGTGTTCACCGCGACGACCTGCTGTTCACCATCGGCGACCATCAGATGAAGCGCGAGGGCAGTCAGGGGCAGAACAAGACGTTTGCCATAGCCCTTAAACTGGCACAGTTTGATTTCCTCAAGCGCACCGCCTCACACACTACGCCGTTGCTGCTGCTCGACGATATCTTCGACAAGCTTGACTCCGATAGGGTGGGGCGCATCGTTGAGATAGTGAGTTCGTCGGGATTCGGACAGATTTTCGTCACCGACACCAACCGCGAGCATCTCGACAAGATTCTCGCCCGTTCGGGTGGTGACTATAAGATAATTGAGGTGAAAGGAGATTGGTGAGCCTATGTTCAGACGTGATGTTAAGACAATCAAGGACTTGGTGATGCAGAACCTGCGCGCCAACGGTCTCGAAACGCCTCTTCTTCAGAAGCGGCTCATTGATGTATGGCCGAAGGTGGCAGGGCCGTCAGTTGCCCGTTTCACCCGTGATGTGTATATCTATAACCAGGTGCTCGTGGTTCATCTCACCTCGCCTGTGCTGAGGGTGGAGCTTGGCATGCGCCGCCAGACGTATATCGACAAGCTCAACCATTATGTCGGGGCGACGGTTATAACGGACATACGATTTAATTAGGTTTTATCCACAGATTTTCACGGATAAGAATTTTAAGTGGATTTCCACAGATTTTGGCAGCGCGCAATGTTTATCGTGCCTTAAAAGAATTAGGAATGAAATCTGTGATAATCTTCTCCTTAATTTTCATCTGTGTTAATCTGTGATCCCCAAAACGGTGTCCATCTTGATGTCATGCTCTTCCATGGGAATATCATCGAGGAGCTGGAAGGGGAAACATACACCTATTATATATATATAAGGCGGGAGAAGCGGCAGGAAACGGTCGTAGTAGCCCTTGCCGCGCCCTAACCTGTTGCCATGCCTGTCGAAAGCCATGCCGGGGATGATGGCAAGGTCAATCGCCTGATAATCCGCGAACACCTCGCCATAAGGCTCCATTATTCCGAAAGCACCTTCTTTCAAGTCGCTTTTGCCCGAGTATCTGCGAAGCACCATGGATGTATCTCCCGTCACTTGGGGTAACAAGACCGTTTTACCCTCGCTTGCCATCTTTTCGATGACTGGAGTAATGTCCACTTCGTCGCTTAGTGGATAATACATCATGATGGTCTTGGCGGCATTGATCCTTTCCTCAGCCAGGAGCCTCTCGCATATACAAAACGACATTTCCCGCAGCTTTTCCGCGGGAAATGCACGCTTTCTGTCACGTATCTGTTTTCTGAGTTCCTTTTTCCGTGTCATAAATTATTTTGGAGAGGCGGCCTTCTTCGGGAATGCCGCCTTGCGCCTGAACACGTCGAGCGTTTTGGCTATGGCAGGGTCGTTCTGGTTGAGATATTGCGTCCATGCCTCGTCGTTGAGCATATTGTAGATGATGCGGCTGTTGATGTATCTCTCAAGCAGCTTATGCGACTTCTTTATCATGAGGTTGCGGCGCTTTAGGCCGTTCTTGTTGGCAAACTCGGCGAATTTCTCCACCGTGTTCTGCTTCACGAGATAAGCCGACATCTCCTTCATCCCGGTGAACTCGTTCATCTTCTGACGGTTGTTGTCAGTGTAATTGAACGCGAACTGCAAGATAAGTCCCGACATCGAGGCCTCCTTGTAGTATGATGTGACATTGGTGGTGTCCTCGGGCACGAAGATATCGGGAGTAATGCCGCCGCCTCCATACACCACTCTTCCGATGGAAGTGTGATAAGCCTTGCCGCTGTGGCGTATGCTGTCCTGCGAGAAGAACTCGCCGTGCTGGTATCTTTCGAGCAAGTCTTCCTCATAACTCTTCTCGTCGCCCATAGTATATGGTTTCTGTATGCACCTGCCCGATGGGGTGTAATAGCGGGCTATGGTGAGACGTATCATCGAACCGTCGTTGAAAGGCATTGGCTGCTGTACAAGTCCCTTGCCGAAGGAGCGTCTGCCAATGATGGTGGCGCGGTCGTTGTCTTGCATGGCACCTGCGAAAATCTCTGATGAAGAGGCAGATGCCTCGTCGATGAGCACCACCAACGGGATGTGCTGATAAGAGCCGCGCCCGTCGCTGCGGTATTCCTGACGTGGCGACTTCCTACCCTGGGTATATACGATGAGCCTTCCTTTTGGCAGAAACTCGTTAGCCATCTGCACTGCCGAGGCAAGGTATCCGCCAAGATTGCCGCGCAGGTCGATTACGAGGTTCTCCACGCCCTCCTGCGACAGTTTTGCCAGTGCGATGAGCAGTTCGGGATAAGTGTTCTCGCCGAAGTTCTTCACCTTGATGTATCCCGTCTCGTCGTCTATCATATATGTCGATGTGATGCTCTTCTGCGGAATCTCGCCGCGTGTTATGGTAAATTCCTTCACCTTCTTCTCGCCGTATCTGATGATTCCTAATTTCACCTTGGTGTCCTTGGGGCCCTTCAGCCGTCTCATGGCCTCCTGGTTGGTCACCTCCTTGCCCACGAAGGGCTTGCCGTCAACGCTCACGATTTTGTCTCCGGCGATAAGTCCCGCCCTTTCCGCAGGTCCGTTGCCTATTACGTTCTGCACCCGGATGGTGTCCTGACGTATGGTGAACTCGATGCCCACGCCCGAGAAAGAGCCTTTCAGGTCGTCGTTGGCGGCCTGCACGTCCTGGGAGTTGATATATACGGAGTGAGGGTCAAGCTCAGCGAGAATCTGCGGCATGGCCTTCTCCACAAGCTGGTTTACGTTGACCGTATCAACATACTGGTCGTCAATGATATGCAGCAGGTTGTTTATCTTGTTGCTGCTTGAGTTGATGATACTCAGCCGGTTGCCGGAAAAGTGGTTGGCGTAGAAAGTTCCGATGAGTATTCCCACCACCACGCACACTGCCATAATCAGCGGCATATACTTGTTTTGCCTGTTTTTGCTCATAGTGTTATTTTTTATATTTATTCACATGGTATGAATTCCACCTTGATGCCCGCTTGCCTGAGGAGGTCGATGCCGTCGCTCAGCCGGTATTCTCGGGCATACACCACTCGTTTTATTCCCGCCTGGATGATGAGCTTGGCACATTCTATGCATGGCGAGTCGGTCACGTAGAGCGTGCTTCCCTCGCTGTTGTTGGAGCTGCGTGCCAGTTTGGTGATGGCGTTTGCCTCGGCGTGCAGCACGTATGGGTGTGTCACGTTGTTTTCGTCCTCGCACACGTTGGCAAATCCGCTTGGCGTGCCGTTGTAGCCGTCGCTGATGATCATCTGGTCTTTCACCACCAGTGCTCCCACCTGCCGGCGCTTGCAGTAGCTGTTTTCCGCCCATATCTGCGCCATTCTCAGATAGCGCAAGTCAAGCATATATTGTTTCTCGTTCATAATTTTATCCACAGATTTCCACAGAATTTATTTTTAATTGATTATCACAGATTCTTTTATCCACAGATTTTCATAGAAAATAATCTGTGTGAATCCACTTTAAAATACTCATCTGTGAGAATCTGTGATCCTCTTAATCCCGTTCCGCTTCAGCAGTGCGTCGATGGTCGGCTCGCCGCCGCGGAATCTCTTGTAGAGAGTCATCGGATGCTCCGTGCCGCCCTTCGAGAGGATGCAGTCGCGGAATCTCTGGGCGGTCTTTTGGTCGAAGATACCGTGCTTCTTGAACACGCTGAACGCGTCGGCGTCGAGCACTTCCGCCCATTTGTAGCTGTAGTATCCGGCGGCATATCCCCCAGCCATAATATGGCTGAACTGCACCGTCATGCAGGTGTCGGGAAGCTGTTCGGTCACCATCGCCTTCGCCCATGCCTTCTTCTCAAACTCCATGATGTCCTCGTCAAACGGGTCTTTAAGAGTGTAATAAGCCATGTCGAGAAGCCCGAAGCTCACCTGCCTCATGCAGCTGTAGGCGGCATTGTAGTTGCGGCTCTTCACTATGCGGTCGATGAGTTCGTCGGGCAGTGGCTCGCCCGTCTGATAGTGGAATGCGAAGGTGCGCAGGAATTCCTTTTCCACGGCGTAGTTTTCCATAAACTGTGAGGGCAGTTCCACGAAGTCCCATCTCACGTTGGTTCCGCTAAGGCTCTCAAACCGTGTGTTGGCGAACATGCCGTGCAGCGAGTGTCCGAATTCGTGCAGGAATGTCTCAACCTCGCCCAGGGTGAGCAGTGCCGGTTTCTCGTCGGTGGGTTTTGTGAAGTTCATCACCACGCTCACGTGCGGACGTACGTTCACTCCCTTGCGGTCGATGAATTGTCCCTGGTATTCGGTCATCCAGGCTCCGCTTTGCTTGCCCTTGCGGGGATGGAAGTCGGCATAGAATACCGCCAGATAAGAACCGTCGCGGTCGAACACCTCGTATGCCTTCACGTCGGGGTGATACACCTTGATGTCCTTGTTTTCGCGGAATGTGATGCCGTAGAGCCTTGTTGCCAGGCCGAATACGCCTTCAATCACCTTGTTCAGTTCGAGGTAAGGCCTGAGCATCTCGGCGTCGATATTGTATTTCTCCAATTTGAGCTTGTGGCTAAAGAATCCGAAGTCCCACGGCTCAATTTTGAAGTCCTTTCCCTCGGTCTTGCGGGCATATTTCTCGATGGCCTTGACCTCCTTGACGGCTGTGGGCTTGTAAGCGTCGATTAGCTGGTCGAGCAGTTTATACACGCTTCGCCTGTTGCCTGCCATGCGTCTTTCGAGCACGTAGTCGGCGTAGGTCTTGTATCCGAGCAGCTGTGCGATTTCGCGTCTGAGGTTTATGAGCCTCTTGCATATCTCGCGGTTGTCCTCGCTGTTGCCGTGGCATGCCACGGTGTTCTTTGCCATATACATCTGCCGGCGCAGTTCGCGTTGGGTGGAGTAGGTCATGAAGGGGTTGTAGCTTGGGAAGTCGAGTGTGAACACCCATCCATCCTTTTCCTGCTCCTTGGCTGCCTGTGCGGCTGCCTCGCGTGCCGTTTCGGGCAGTCCGTCGAGTTGTGCCTCGTCGGTGATGTGCAGTTGGTATGCCTTGTTTTCCTTCAGCATGTTCTGCGAGAACTGCAGCGACAGCATCCCTGCTTCCTCGGTCAGTTGTCTGAGTTTTTCCTTGCCCTCATCGTCGAGCAGTGCCCCGCTGCGTACGAGTCCTTGGTATGCGTCTTCGAGCAGTACTTTCTCCTCGGGCGTGAGACGGCGGTGGTGGCGGTGTACGTGCTTGATTCTCTCGAAGAGCACGGGGTTGAGTCTCACGTCGTTGGCGTGCTTGGTGAGCATTGGCTGTATTTTCTGTGCCAGTGCGTCCATCTCGTCGTTGGTGTCGGCGCTCATGAGGTTGTAGAAAGCCGTTGACACCTTGTCGAGCACTGCATAGTAGTGTTCTTTGCCCTCCTCGCGGTAGATGATGGTGTTGTCGAATGTGGGTTTTTCAGGGTTGTTCGTGATTTTCTCAATCAGTTCGTCGTCGCGCCTGATTCCCTCAACAAATGCCTCCTCCACGTCGGCGAGCGTGAAGTCGCCGAAGGGCACTGTCTCGTGCAATGTCTTATATTGCTCAAAAAAGGGATTCTTATGTATGTTTTCAATCATAATTATTCATGTTTTTTTAATCGGCTGCAAAGTTACAAAATATTTTTGTAACCGCCAAATGTTTTGCTGATTTTTTTCGACTTGTTCGGTTGAACGTAACGGCCACCTCTTCCGCGGCTTGATGCGGATGCCTCTGGGAGCGTGGGGCGTCTCGCCCGCGGCCCAATTATACAGGTCGAATCTTTGCATATTTTTGTGTGGTTAGGCTTTTGGGCGTTGCAGCGTTGCACGCAACTTCGTGAGTTTGTGAAAAAGGGGGTGTATATTTTTAAATATATAAATAATATATATTATATATATATTTACTAATATAAAAGGGTTTTTCGTCTTTTCGGATGTTGCGTGCAACGCTGCAACGCTGCAACGGCTGGTGGGGCATGGACGAGGGTGACCTAATGGTCAAATGCTGCTCCATTGTTCCTCCATTGTTCCTCCAGTGAACGGATATGGATTGAGTGGAGGTATATTGGGGTTACATTTGATCCACTATGGCGTGGCGGGACGCCCGCGGCCAATGCGGATGCCTCTGGCTGCGCACCGTTTTTAGTTTAGACAAGTTGGCGCAATTCGGGGATGACGATCCTGCCGCGGTGAAGCTCCACGAGACCTTCTTGCTGCATTTTGTTGAGTGCTCGGGAGACATCCAGGCGGCTGGCGTTGATTTCTGTGGCGAGGCGGGTCATGAGGATGGTGAATTCCTTGGGTCCGGCGGGATGCTGGCAGTGGGAGAGAAGGAAGTCTGTTATGCGGCTGCGGTCGTCATTCAGGGCGGGATGCCATATCCGCGACTGCGCTTTTTGGGCTTTTGCGGCAAGAATATTGAGGTAGTTGATGCGAAAAACGTCGAATTGCTCGAAGAGAAACATCACTTCCCGCTTGGAAATCGCCATGAAATTGCAGGGCGACAGGGTGGTGAATGTGGCGGAATAGCGTTGGGTGAGACCAAAAAGATGCTCCAACTGAAGGATAAATGGGGCTTTGAGCGTCTCGCGGACGCCATATCCACGGTCGTCACTCCATTTTTCCATCGAAATAATGCCGTGGGTCATGATGATCACGGACTCACAGCGGTCGCCTTCGGCAATCACATTGGCATTTGCCGGACGTTTGAAGAAGTCGAATTTTGTGTGCGCGACAATCTGCTGGAGGTCGTCGCGTGCCATTCCCATAAAGAGCGGCAACTGGAGCAGGGGGGCATATCCTATCATCGCGCTATCTTGTCCTTCATGCTGGGGGAATACCACACGTCGTTGTTGCCGCCGGCTCCGGCAAGGATGAAATA
>JALFIX010000002.1 GCA_022775105.1 Prevotella sp.
TGGCGAACAGGAGTACGACAGTCTTGTGTATGTTAACTGCTATAAGAATGACCTTGCCAGAATCCTGTTCAGTGGCAATGCCGACATCGACAGGATATTGGTGGGATTATCCTCCATGTCACACAAGACTATCATTCCAGGGAAGACTCTCATTTTCCTTGACGAGATACAGGAAATTCCACCCGTCATCTCCACACTTAAATACTTCTACGAAAACCGCCCTGACATTCACATCATTGTAGCAGGTTCTCTGCTCAGTGTGACGAATATGCAGGGGGAGTCATTCCCCGTGGGCAAGGTGGATATAATGCACCTCTATCCTATGTCGTTCGAGGAATTTCTCGATGCCATGGGCGAGGGGCAGCTCGTCGATATACTCCATTCCAATAACCATCATCTTACTGACGTGTTTGCATCGAAGTTCATCGACCTGCTGCGTCTGTACTACTTCACGGGCGGCATGCCCGAAGCCGTAAGGACATATTGCGAGACGAAAGACCTCATAGCTGTACGCACCATACAGAAGAATATACTTGCGGCATACGAAGCAGACATTGCCAAGCACACAGCCTCGGAAACTCAGAGAGTGAGGATGGTGTGGCAATCGGTGCCGGAGCAGTTGGCCCGTGAGAACAAGAAGTTCATCTATGGGGCGGTGAGAAAGGGTGCACGTGCAAAAGATTTTGAGATTGCCATTCAATGGCTTGTAGATGCAGGGCTGGTGTATAAGGTCAATAGGGTGCGCGACCTGAAAGTGCCATTGCGCTTTTATTCTGATTCAAACGCATTCAAACTGTATCTGCTTGATGTGGGATTGTTGGGAGCCATGACCGATGCTCCTGCGGCGAGCATACTCATCGGTGACAATATCTTCAGTGAGTACAAAGGGGCATTCACCGAAAACTATGTATTGCAGCAAATAGTCACTATCCCCGACCGCCCGACATATTATTACAGCGAACATGAACAATCAATGTCTAAAACATCTTTCGACAGCTTATGATTATTAACTTATGGGCAATAATTCATCCGTAACGATATAATTATATACACTTACGGATGAGAAATAGTATTCATTTTCCACCACCAGCAGCCTTGCGGAACAGGTGGAAACGGTGGACTTCAATACTAATGCTGCAAGGTGGTATGTCCATCTGTTAGTATGTTTTTTTTATTGTAAATAGTCTTTTATATTTGCCGTATTTCGAAGAAAAAGGAAATCGTTTCCATATAGACGAATCTCAAGAGAGTAAAAAACACCGTTTTTTCACTCCAATACAGCCTTGAAATTCCTTGGACGTACGTCCATAGACTTTATGTTCCGAAAAGTAAAGTATTTTTGCTCTTTCGGGCATCTTTATCGAGCAAAACTCCCATTGTTTGCTCATAAATCCCGTTCTATTTCACAGTTTTTCAAATACTGTTTTTTTTTGCTTCTTTTGTCAAGAATAATCTATTTAAGCAGTGGGTGCTGAAATGGAAGAATCAGCACCCACAGTTCTAATCTTGTAAATTGCACCATTGCTCAGTCTGACCGGGATTAAATGCCAACGGATTACACTCTACGCAGGCCGCGGGCGAGACGCCCACGCTCCCAAAGGCTACGCATCGAAAAACCACAAATAATTGCCCCCGGGCATTCTCATATACAGACATATATGCTACTTCCGAATCTTGTGTGAATAATAGTTATTATTTGCTAAATAAATGGCTTTTTCTTGAACATTAGTGTGTATTGTCATTTATTATTCGTAATTTTGCACTCAAATAGTGTCAATTCAATCTATAAATGAACTTGATGTACGTATAATTTCAGAATATTATTCCAAAACAAAACAATATTAACGAACTAACATTATGAGAAGAATCATTCCGTTTATTACATTTATGGTCATGGCTTGCTCGCAGCCTGTCATGTCACAGACAATGAACAATGCCAACAAGGTAAACTCAGCAGTCAATCCAGTCCTGCCATACAATCTTTGTGCAGACCCAACAGCGGTGGAATACAATGGCCGCCTTTATGTCTATGGCACAAACGACCAGCAGGAACTTAACACGACGGGCAACAAGACGACTAATACATACGGCAAGATTACACAACTCGTGTGCATGAGCACTGCCGATATGGTCAACTGGACATTCCACGGCATCATCAAAGTTAAGTCACTGTCGCCATGGATTGCAACATCGTGGGCACCAAGCGTGGTGAGCAGAGAGGAAGAAGACGGCAAGACACACTTTTACCTATACTACACCAATACCGCATCGGGTATAGGAGTCCTCACCGCTACATCGCCAACAGGTCCGTGGAGAGACCCATTGGGCAACGCATTGATAGACTGGACGACACCTGGACGCGGAAACCAGAGCAACATCATCGACCCAGGTGTCTGCATTGACGATAACGGTCAGGCATGGCTCACCTTTGGTGGTGGCGATCCTAATAAGACTGGCACAAAACTCATGCCGGGCAACGCACGCATAGTGAAGCTTGGCAAGGACATGATATCGCTTGACGGAAGCATCCTGCCAATACCTGCACCATTCCATTTCGAGGCTAACGAACTCAACTACATTAACGGCAAGTACGTCTTCTCATACAGTGGTGGATGGAGCTGTAACTCAGCTGACTGGAACAACTACGATGGTCGGGGCAACTATCCTTGTCCCGGCAACTGCAGCATAATGGCAATGACAACTGACGATCCTGTCAACGGAACATGGGAGTACAAGGGCGAGATACTTAAGAATCCCGGCACCTTCGGATATCCATGGGGTAACAACCACAGCCATCTGCAGAAGTTCGGCAATGAATTCTATATGATTTACCATACCCAGTATCTTGAGGCTAAGTACGGCATATCAGGTGGCTATCGTGGCATTGCCATCAACAAGGCAAACGTCAGCCTGCCAAGTGTCAACATCACAGCGTCAATGGACGATGCCGGGCCAGCCATAAAGGCTGATAAGTGTCCACGTGCCAACGAGCTTGTGGAGGCTGAGACCATGGCAAACTGTGCCGGTGTGAATGTGATTGAGACAACGAAATACGGATGCGTCGTGACGGACATTGACTCAGGCGACTGGACGATGGTGCGCGGACTGATATTCCCGGAGGATGCACGCTCTGTGACGGTCAGCATCAAGGGAAAGGGCACTATGAAGATATTCTCTGGACGAATGAAAGGCACACCGCTTGCTGTGGTTGACTTCGACAATGCCACTATGAGTGATGTGACGGTCGATTTGTCGAAGACGATTCCTTCAGGCAAGACATACAGCAACATATTTTTCGCTTTTTACGATGTTGACGAGAGTTCAGCTGTGCAGTTCAACAACTACCGCTTCAATACACAGACAGCCGAGGAAGTGACGACAGCAATAAATAATGTAGAACTTGACAGCAGTGACGCAAAGCACAGCAATGCGACATACAATATCTCAGGTCTGAAAGTAGGAGCAAATGCCAAGGGTATAGTCATCCGTAACGGTCGTAAGCAGATTGTGAAATAACAGTGTTTTTCATATTTGCAGTTAGGGCTTTCATTAGATAAGGTTATTAACCTTAACGCCGCAAGGTTATTAACCTTAGTGGCGCAAGGTTAATAACCTTATCGTCAATGAAGGACAGATGATAAGTCACTGTCCTGTAGAACCAATGTACCTGTCCCTCGCATTTATTTGAGTACGACCTTTTGGGCTTGTGTCCTCACACACCTCGCATCGTCAGCGATATGCGGTTGCGACGGACGTCAACCTCTGTAACCTTGACGGTGACGTGCTGATGGAGCTTGACTACATCTCCGGGATTGCTGACGTATTTGTCGGCCAATTGGGAGATGTGGACAAGGCCGTCTTGATGAACTCCTATATCCACGAAGGCACCAAACTGTGTGATATTGGTGACTATTCCCGGTAATACCATGCCCTCCGAGAGATCATTTATGCTCTCAATACCGGCGGCAAACTCAAATTCCTCGATCTGATTGCGCGGGTCGCGACCAGGTTTCTCCAACTCGTTCATGATGTCGGTGAGGGTGGGGATGCCCACTTCTTCAGAGACATAACGCTTGAGGTCGATGCTCTTGCGAAGGGAGGCGTCGGCGATGAGCTGGGCTACTGTGCATTTGTTGTCGCGCGCCATAGTCTCAACAATCTTATATGACTCTGGATGTACGGCGCTGTTGTCGAGGGGATTCTTTGCACCTGATATACGGAGGAATCCTGCACACTGCTGATATGCGGCAGCACCGAGCCTTGGCACCTTCATCAGTTGGCTGCGGGAGGTGAAAGCTCCATTGGCACGTCGATATTCCACGATGTTCTTGGCGAGGGTGGGGCCAAGGCCGCTGACGTATGTGAGCAGGTGCTGGCTGGCGGTGTTGAGGTCAACGCCCACGGAGTTGACGCAACTCTCCACGGTGAGGTCGAGCGATTTCTTGAGTTTAGCTTGATCGACATCATGCTGATATTGTCCTACTCCGATGCTCTTTGGGTCAATCTTCACGAGTTCGGCAAGTGGGTCCATCAGTCGCCTGCCTATGCTCACGGCACCTCTCACGGTGACGTCCTCATCGGGAAATTCGTCGCGGGCAGTCTTTGAGGCGGAATATACCGATGCACCGTCTTCGCTGACGACAAACTGTTTCACCTCATGCTTGAAATGCAATGACTTCATGAAGGCGGCAGTCTCGCGACTTGCCGTACCATTGCCGATTGCCATTGCCTCAATACCGTATTTTTCAACAAGATGTTCTATGGTGGCGGCAGCCTGAGTGCGCTTCGATACGGGCGGGTGGGGGAAGATAGCCTCGTGATGGAGAAGGTTGCCCTGAGCGTCAAGACACACAATCTTGCAACCAGTGCGGAATCCAGGGTCAACACCCATCACGCGTTTCTGTCCCAAAGGTGCCGACATGAGCAATTGGCGCAGATTGTCGGCAAAGACGTGAATGGCTTCCTCCTCAGCCTTTTCCCTGCCACGGGCGGCAAACTCATTCTCGATTGAGGGTTGGAGCAGTCGCTTATATGAATCTTCCACCGCCTCGCGATAGAGTGTGGCACAACGTCCCTGACATCTTACGTTGTTGCGCTTCAATCGCTCAATGCACTCGTCATCGTCGGTGGAGATGCTCACTCGCAGTATGCCCTCTGCCTCGCCACGTCGCATGGCAAGCATACGGTGGGAGGGGCAGCGGCGAAGCGGTTCCTGCCAGTCGAAGTAGTCCTTGTACTTGGCTGCCTCCTCGGTTTCCGCCTTAGCCTTCACTACCTTGGAGGTGATTACGGCATCGCGCTCAAACTGTTTTCTTACGGTTTGTCGCGAGCGTTCGTCCTCGCTCACCACTTCTGCAATTATATACTGTGCGCCCTGAATGGCATCGGCGGCAGACTTGACCTCGCCCTTGACAAACCGCTTGGCTGCTTCCTCAGGACGCTGTTCACGTCCGAGCATTATGAGAGTGGCAAGCGGTTCGAGTCCCTGTTCGCGTGCAATCTGGGCTTTTGTGCGTCGCTTTGGCTTGAACGGCAGGTAGATGTCCTCGAGTGTCTCGGCGTTGTCGCACTCGGCAATCCGCTTCTCCAGTTCGGGAGTCATCTTCCCCTGTTCGGTGATGGTCTTAAGGATTGTTTCCTTGCGTTTTTCCAGTTCGCGCCATTTGGCAGCCATGTCGCTGATGGCTGCAATTTGCACCTCGTCGAGTGAGCCGGTGCGCTCCTTGCGGTAGCGAGCTATAAAGGGTATGGTGCAACCCTCGTCGAGGAGCTCGATAGTGTTCTGCACGTTGCGCATCGGCAACTGCAGCTTTTCTGATAAATGCTTAATCATGTTTGTTTTTTTTTGTATTAAACACAGAGGCACAGAGATACAGAGTTTTTTTAAACACAAAGAGACAAAGAAACAAAGTCTTTTTTCGCAGACGGAAGATACAAAGAGCAGCAAAGCTGCCTACTAAGTCCACAAAGTATTCCTTCCGCAAGGCTTTGTGGCGACTTTTAAGTCGCTTGTCACCTTTGTGTCAAAAGAAAACCTTAGTCACCTTAGTGTCTTTGTGTTTAAATAAAAGACTCAGTGTCTCCGTGTCTCTGTGTTTTAACAAAATATCGAGTTGAATTGTTATTCATATTACTTAAAATGTGAAATTTCTTAAAAATATATGTGAATTATTTGTGGGAATGGAAAAATATTTGTACCTTTGCATCCGCATTTCATAAGGGAACGCCGATATGGCTCAGTTGGTAGAGCAATTCATTCGTAATGAATAGGTCCCCGGTTCGAGCCCGGGTATCGGCTCTTTTTTTGAAAATGAAGAGTGAAGAATGAAGAATGAAGAATAGGCTGCGCATTATCCGCGTTTATCTCATTCTTCATTCTTCATTTTTCATTTAAAATATTCTTCATTCTTCATTCTTCATTCTTCATTTACAACATTCTTCATTATATTTTATTAATATCGACGTATCCGTGCATCACGGCATAGATGGTTAATGCGGATATGCTTTTCATCCCAAGTTTTTCGGTGATATTCTTGCGGTGGCTCACCACGGTTGGCAGGCTTATGTTGAGCATGTCGGCAATCTCCTTGTTGATATGGCCTTGTGCCACAAGCGACAACACCTCAATCTCGCGGTCGGAGAGGGGATTGGTCTGTTGACGCTGAACGGGAGGCAGATTGCGGCCGTTGGCATGGGCATGCTGCTCAAGGGCGAGCAATGATTTCACAAGCTGCTTCTCGGGAACGTTGACACACAAGGAATGGAAATCGCTTAGGGTGGTGGCATTGTCAAGACCGAGGGTGAGAACAATGGTTTTGTTGCGTCTTTCGAGGAAGAAGGTACGATGCTCCAACACGATGTTCATTGCCACGAAATAGTGGAAATACTGTTCAGGATTATTTGCCTGAAGTTCAGCAAACGAGCCATAGGTGTCCACCTGCATGATGGGCATTATTTCTTGCAATATAGTCTTCAAGCCGATGGTTGCAAGGGTGTTTGGGTCGATGATAGAATGCCTCACCCCCTGCCCCTCTCCAAAAGAGAGGGGAGATGAATAGCTTTGCTCGTTATTGTTCTTAGACATCATATTATTTTTGTCAGACATCTTGGTATTCTTTTCAAATAGTAAAATAATAAAATGTATGGCAAAAACTGCCTTTAAAACATATTAACTCCCCTCTCTCTTGGAGAGGGGCAGGGGGTGAGGCTTTTTATTCTCCTATGACAGGAATCCGAGCAATGCTCCGGCTGCTACTGCCGAGCCAATCACACCGGCAACGTTCGGACCCATTGCGTGCATGAGAAGGAAGTTGTGGCGGTCGTATTCCAATCCGAGGTTATTACTGATTCTCGCACTCATGGGCACAGCTGATACGCCGGCATTACCGATGAGCGGATTGAGCTTCTTGTCCTTTGGCAGGAAGAGGTTCATCAACTTGACAAAGCATACACCGCTGGCGGTGGCAACCATGAAGGCACATGCACCGACAACGAAGATGAAAAGGGTGTTAAGGGTGAGGAACTCGCTTGCCTGGGTTGAGCAACCTACGGTGAGACCAAGCAACATCACGATGATGTCGTTGAGGGCTGAACCGGCAGTCTTGGCGAGACGTGTGGTCTTGCCTGACTCCTTAAGCAGGTTGCCGAAGAAGAGCATACCGAGCAGAGGCAGACCCGAAGGCACGATGAACGTGGTGAGCAGCAATCCGATGATGGGGAAGAGGATGCGCTCGGTCTGACTTACCTCGCGGGCAGGTTTCATCTTGATTACGCGCTCCTTCTTGGTGGTGAGCAGACGCATCAAAGGCGGCTGAATCAGCGGCACGAGTGCCATATATGAATAGGCACACACGGCGATGGCTCCCATGAGGTTGGGGCAGAGCTTCGACGAGAGGAAGATGGCGGTAGGGCCGTCGGCACCACCGATGATGGCAATACCGGCTGCCTGGTTAGGCTCGAAGCCCAGGGCGAGAGCCACCATATATGCGCCGAATATACCAAACTGCGCGGCTGCGCCCACAAGCACGAGCTTTGGGTTGGCTATCAGTGCGGTGAAGTCGGTCATGGCGCCAATGCCAAGGAATACCAACGGTGGATACCATCCTTGGCGCACACCCTGATAGAAGATGTTGAGCACCGAGTTGTCTTCATATAGTCCGATTTCGAGTCCTGCATCGGCGCGGAAGGGAATGTTGCCGAGAATGATACCCAGTCCTATCGGGATAAGCAGCAGAGGCTCGAAGTCCTTCTTGATTGCGAGGTAGATGAGGATGGCACCCACCACAATCATAATGAGGTTACCGGCAGTGGCATTGGCAAAGCCAGTATAGGTAAGGAACTCATTAAAGTTCTCAATTATGAAATCTGTAAATCCCATAAGCTATTATTTTATCCAATTGTGAGCAGCACGGCACCTTCCATTACCGAGTCACCCGGATTAACAACGATAGATGTTACTGTTCCAGCATATTCAGCCTCGATGTTGTTCTGCATCTTCATGGCTTCAAGCACGAGAACGGTGTCGCCCACGTTAACTTGGTCGCCCACCTTCACGCTGATTGAGCTGATTGTGCCTGGCAGAGGAGCCTTGACGGGGTTGCCTGCACCTGCTGCTGCGGCGGGAGCTGCGGGACGTGGTGCAGCCGGAGCCGGAGCGGGAGCTGCGGGCTTGGGAGCAGCCACCTTCGGCTTCTTGATTGCATGGACTGGGTTGATGGGGCGCTTCAGCTCCACCTCGAAAGGAATGCCATTCACAGATACTTTGGCGAGGTTACCCTCTACTTCTTCTATCTCTACGTCGTAATCGACGCCCTGTACTTTATATTGATACTTGTTCATATTATTTTAATCTTTAAATTCTTAAATTTTTTAATATCCACGAATTTATTCGTGGAACTGCGTCATCTGCGGAAGTTCCTGGTTCCAGTCGGTATTCTTTGGCTTGATGGTGATGATACCACTCTCAACGTCGTGAACATCATCCTGATATTGCTTGAGGGCCATTGAGATGACTGCGATATATACCTCCTTGTCGATACCTTTGAGTTTCAAACCGTCCTGAAGCAGGGTGCTCGTCTTGTTTGCCACCTCGATGGTCTTCTCTACGGTCTTCACACCAGCTTTGAGAGGTTGGATGTTGCCAACCTTCTTCACCGTGTTCTGATGGCGCATGAACATTCCGAAGAACGTAAAGAATACAAACAGGAGGAAGAGGCAGAAGAACACGATACCCATAGCCATCACGGTGATACCGAATCCGTGGGGGTCTTCGCGCTTTAGTTTCGCTATCTTTGTCTCCTCAACAGTGATGTAATTGGAGATTCCCGGAGTGACGGCATCGAAAGGCTTCACGTCCCACTTCGCACTGCCGTCGGAATGACGTGCATACGACTGGTTGGCAGCCATTGCTGGTACAGAGACTGAGTCGATGAGGTCAACACCATTTCCATTGTAAAGGGCAATCCATACCGGTTTGACAGAGTCAACCTTGGCGGTGAGATGAAGCGCTCCCTTGGCGGGATTGCTATTCAAGAAGAATACTAAGTGCTGACGGGCACTGAGCGATGTGCGGGGCTCACCGTTGGGGATGATGCTCATCTTACTCACGCGCTCGGGCACACTCAATGTCTGGTCGAGTACGGAGCGGTCGGTAGTGATATACATGCCACGGATGTTGTACGTCGTATGCGACACGTTGGCAATCTCTATCCACGCCTCATTCTGTCCGTATTCGTCTTGCAGGCTTGCGCTGTTGCTGGTCATCACCTCGTTGATCTTGATGCTTTTCTCAATCTGAGCGTGCATCGCCATCGGTGAGGCAACAAGCAAAGCGCCGAGCAATAATCCGAATTTGTTCATTGTTTGATACGTAATTATAATATTATATTTTATATTTAACACAGAGATACAGAGTCACAGAGTTTTTCTTTATGACCTTTTCTTTTATATTGAACACAGGATTACAGAGAGTATAGAAGACTTTTTTATTTATCTCCGTGTCTCTGTGTCTCTGTGTTCAAATAATCTACACGCCGCCGCAGGCAAGTAGGATTGTCAGCTGCGCCGCCAGGATACGCAGGAACATGCTCAATGGATAAACAGTGGAATATCCGATGGCGGGTGCCTCCTTAGAGCATATCTGGTTGGCGTAAGCCAATGCTGGTGGATCGGTGTAAGTACCGGCTATCATACCCATGATGGTGTAGTAGTTGAACTTGAATTTTAATCTCGCAAGCGTACCTATTATTAATATAGGTATGATAGTGATGAGTACACCGGTATATACATACTTTAGTCCGTCGCCTTGCACCACGGTGTCCCAGAAGCCTGCTCCGGCCTTGATGCCGACACTGGCAAGGAATAGCACGAGACCAATTTCGCGCAGCATCATATTTGCACTCGTGGTGGTATAGGTCACGAGCTTAATCTTGTATCCATAACGGCCTATAAGGATGGCGATGATAAGCGGACCGCCGGCAATACCGAGCTTCAATGGCACCGGCATACCGGGAATGGCTATTGGAAGTGAACCGAAGATGATACCCACAAGGATGCCGATGAAGATAGTGGCAATATTAGGTGCGTCAAGACGCTTGATAGAGTTGCCGAGCACGTCAGCCACACGGTTGACAAGGTCTTCGGGACCTACCACCATCACGCGGTCGCCTACCTGCAAAGGCAGATGAGGGCTGGCGAAGAGATCCATGCCCTGACGGGTAATGCGGGTCACGTTTACACCATACACTGATGAGAAATGCATCTGACCGAGTGTCTTACCGTTGATGGAAGACTTGGTGACGAGGATTCGCTTCGACACCATGGGCTGGTCGGTCTTCTCCCAAGCCACCTGGATTTCCGGACCGATGAAGGCGATGATAGCCTCCGCGTCAGCCTCGGCACACACTATGAAGAGCTGGTCGCCCAGTTCGAGGATAGTGTCGCGGTTAGGGATGGTGACATGTCCGTCGTGCAGCAGTCGAGAGCATACGAAGTCGCGGTTGAGGAAGTCATGAATCTGCAGGATGGTGCGTCCTGCGAGGTAGGAGTTGGTCACCTGCAGGTGCATCTGGTGGGGTTTTACGTGTGTGTCCTCAGCGTCAGCCTCCTCAAGAGCCTTCTCCTCGTCATTGAGCGAGATGCGGCAGATGAAGCGGATGGCGATGGTGGCACCGATGATACCGAGCACGCCGAGCGGATAGGCACAGGCATATCCCGAGGCAATCTGGGGTGCACCGCCGTTGGGGAACACCGAACCGAGGGCCTCGTTGGCGGCTCCAAGTCCCGGGGTGTTGGTGACGGCACCGTACATTGTACCCACCATCATCGGGAGGTTGATGGGATTGCTTGTGTCGAAGAAGATGAAGTAGCAAGCAAACATCACCGCCACGTTAAGCACTACAGTTCCCACGGAGAGCATGTTGAGCGTGATGCCGCCCTTGCCGAAGCTCTCGAAGAAACCGGGACCTACCTGAAGACCAATCATGAATACGAACAGAATGAGTCCGAAGTCCTGAATAAAAGTCAGAATGTTCGTAGGGGCAGTCATGCCGACATGACCGGCGAGGATTCCCGCGAACAACACGAAAGTAACACCCAAGGCGATGCCGCCAAACTTTATCTTGCCGAGATAAACGCCAATGGCTATCACCAATGCATAGAGCAATGCGATGTGGGCCACTGAGTCGGGTGAAACGAACAGATTAATTAGCCATTCCATAAAGTTTTAATATTATTACGTGATTTCAAGCTGCAAAATTACAAAACAAAATGCTCAAACACTAATTTTTGTGCAACAATTTTCGTAAAAAACGTGATTTTTTGAATTTTTCACGAATTATTATTCTTTTTCTACTAATATTTTTCGCAAAAACAGAAAAAACAATTACCTTTGCATCGTCAAATAACGACTAAATAACAGAAAGTTCAAACTTATAATAAATATAAAAGTAAAACTATGTCAAACAAAGAAAAACTCTTCACCGAGTTCCAGGCACCCACAAAACAGGAGTGGCTTGACAAGATTCAGGTCGATCTCAAAGGTGCCGATTTCGAGAAGAAACTCGTGTGGAGAACCAATGAGGGTTTTAACATGCAGCCTTTCTATCGCCGCGAGGACATCGAGGGCCTTCAGACTCCCAACGCCCTGCCTGGCGAGTTCCCGTTCGTGCGTGGTAACAAGAAAGACAACAACGTGTGGTATGTCCGTCAGGACATCGTAGTGGATGATGCCAAGGAGGCCAACGCCAAGGCTCTCGACATCCTCAACAAGGGTGTTGACTCGCTCGGCTTCAAGGTGCGCCGTGAGGATGTGAGCGCCGAGTTCGTGGAGACTCTCCTCTCTGGCATCGAGTGCGAATGTGTAGAGCTTAACTTCTCTACATGCAACTGCAAGTCGGTTGAACTGGCTGAGCTTCTTGCCGCCTACTTCGACAAGAAGGGCTATGACAAGGAGAAGCTTGTGGGTAGCATCGACTTCGACCCGATTGACCGCATCGTGATGAAGGGTAAGGACACCGAGGCTGTCATCGCCAAGGCTTCCGATCTCATCAATGCCCTGAAGGACTATCCCAAGTATCGCGTGGTGGCTGTCAACTCGGCTCACCTCAACGATGCCGGTGCGTATATCGTGCAGGAATTGGGTTATGCCTTGGCTTGGGGTAATGAGTATCTGACCCAGCTCACCGAGGCTGGCATCGAGGCTACCGAGGCTGCCAAGCGCATCAAGTTCAACATGGGTATTTCCGAGAACTACTTCATGGAGATTGCCAAGTTCCGTGCTGCACGTCTGCTTTGGGCTGAGATTGTCAAGCAGTATGAGCCTAAGTGCGACTGTGCATGCAAGATGTGTGTGAACGCCACCACCTCTTTCTATAATATGACAGTGTTCGACAGCTATGTCAACTTGCTCCGCTCTCAGACCGAGACCATGAGTGCCGCCATTGCAGGAGTTCACTCTATCGTGGTGCGCCCATTCGACGCCCCCTACGAGAAGCCGACGGATTTCTCAGAGCGTATCGCACGCAACCAGCAGCTCCTGCTCAAGGAGGAGAGCCACTTCGACAAGGTTGTCGATCCCTCTGCCGGTTCTTACTTCATCGAGGAGTTGACAAACTCTCTCGCCGATGCAGCATGGAAACTCTTCCTCAAGGTTGAGGAGGAGGGAGGATTCCTCGCTGCCGCCAAGGCAGGCACTGTGCAGGATGACATCAACGCCACCAACCAGAAGCGCCACGGTGATGCCGCCAAGCGCAAGGAGTTCCTGCTCGGCACCAACCAGTTCCCCAACTTCACCGAGAAGTCGGAGGGCAAGCGTGCCGCCAAGTGCTGCTGCTGTTGCTCAAAGGAGGAACCTGCATTCAAGAAGATTTCTTCAACCCGTCTGGCTGCCGACTTCGAGGACCTGCGCGTAGCCACAGAGGAGAGCGGCAAGGTGCCCACGGCATTCATGCTCACCATTGGCAACCTGGCATGGCGTCAGGCTCGTGCCCAGTTCAGCTCTAACTTCCTCGCTTGCGCCGGATACAAGATTATCGACAACCTTGGTTTCGATACCGTTGAGCAGGGTGTGGATGCAGCTCTTGCTGCCGGTGCTGACGTTGTTGTTCTCTGTTCGAGCGATGATGAGTATGCCACATACGCCATCCCCGCCTTCCAGTATCTGAACAACCGTGCCCTCTTCATCGTCGCCGGTGCCCCCGCCTGCATGGACGAGCTGAAGGCTGCCGGCATAGAGAACTTCGTACACGTGAAGTGCAACGTACTTGAGACACTCAAAGAGTATAACCAAAAGTTGGGACTGTAGAATTTAAACACAGAGTCACAGAGATACAGAGCTTATATGGAAAAGAAAATAATAAGTTTTGAAGACTATACCCAGTTAAATGGTATTTGTAATGAAATCATAGGAGCTGCGATAGAAGTTCATAAAGAATTAGGTCCAGGACTTATGGAATCAGTTTACCAATATTGTTTAATAGAAGAATTGTCAAAACGTGGTCTCTCTGTAGAGTCAGAACTGGAGCTTCCATTGGTTTATAAAGGCAAGGAAATAGGAAAGACTTTTCGTATTGACCTGCTTGTAGAGGATGATATTGTGATTGAGTTGAAATCTGTAGATGAACTTAAACCGATACATGAGGTACAACTTGTCACATATTTGAAACTGACGAATAAACCTATAGGATTATTGATGAATTTCAATGTTCCGCTTTTGACTAAAGGTGTAAAAAGAAAGATTAATGCAGAGATTAGGAAATAGCTCTCTGTATCTTCTTAAAAACTTAATATACACCTCTGTATCTCAGTGTCTCTGTGTTCAGATAAAAAAACATTAGTCATGAGAAAGAATTTTAAAGATATCAATATTTACGCTGGCATCAAGAACGAGAATGGTGCCGAGTGGCAGAAGGCTAACGGTATTGCTCCCAACTGGAAAACTCCCGAGCATATCGAAGTAAAGCCCGTATATACAAAAGAAGACCTCGAAGGCATGGAGCACCTCGACTTCGCTGCCGGTATTCCTCCCTTCCTCCGTGGCCCGTATTCAATGATGTACCCGTTCCGCCCGTGGACTATCCGCCAGTATGCAGGATTCTCCACCGCCGAGGAGTCTAACGCGTTCTATCGCCGTAACCTCGCCTCCGGACAGAAGGGTCTGTCGGTGGCATTCGACCTCCCCACACACCGTGGATACGACCCCGACAACGAGCGCGTGGTAGGTGATGTTGGTAAGGCTGGTGTGTCTATCTGTAACGAGGAGAACATGAAGGTGCTCTTCGACGGTATTCCACTCAACAAGATGTCAGTGTCGATGACTATGAACGGAGCCGTACTTCCTATCCTTGCCTTCTATATTGTGGCAGGATTGGAGCAGGGTGCCAAACTTGAGGAGATGGCCGGAACTATCCAGAACGATATCCTCAAGGAGTTCATGGTGCGCAACACCTATATCTATCCGCCTGCATTCTCAATGAAGATTATTGCCGACATCTTCGAATATACATCCCAGAACATGCCTAAGTTCAACTCAATCTCTATCTCCGGCTATCACATGCAAGAGGCCGGTGCTACGGCAGACATCGAGTTGGCTTACACTCTTGCCGACGGTATGGAGTATCTGCGTGCCGGTGTGAACGCCGGTATCGACGTTGACGCATTCGCTCCCCGTCTGTCATTCTTCTGGGCAATCGGCGTAAACCACTTCATGGAGATTGCCAAGATGCGTGCAGGCCGTCTGTTGTGGGCAAAGATTGTGAAGAGCTTCGGTGCCAAGAACCCGAAGTCGCTAGCTCTGCGTACACACTCTCAGACCTCAGGATGGTCGCTCACCGAGCAGGACCCGTTCAACAACGTTGGTCGTACCTGTATCGAGGCTATGGCAGCAGTGTTGGGTCACACCCAGTCGCTCCACACCAACGCCCTCGACGAGGCTATCGCCCTGCCTACCGACTTCTCCGCACGTATCGCACGTAACACCCAGATCTATATCCAGAACGAGACCAAGGTGTGCAAGCACATCGACCCGTGGGCTGGTTCATACTATGTAGAGACCCTCACCAACGAACTCGTTCAAAAGGCATGGGAGCATATCCAGGAAATCGAGAAGCTTGGCGGTATGGCCAAGGCTATCGAGACAGGTGTGCCCAAGATGCGTATCGAGGAGGCTGCCGCACGCACTCAGGCCCGTATCGACTCTGGCGTTCAGACCATCGTCGGCACCAACAAGTATCGCCTCGACCATGAGGATCCCATCGACATCCTCGAAGTGGATAACACTGCAGTGCGCAAGCAGCAGGAGGAGAGTCTTGCCAAGGTGCGCGCCGCACGCGACGAGGAGGCTTGCAAGGCAGCTCTTGCCAAGCTCACCGAGATTGTCCGCACAGGCGAAGGCAACCTGCTGGCTCAGGCTATCGAGTGCGCCAAGTTGCGTTGTACATTGGGAGAAATCAGTGACGCCTGCGAGGAAATCGTGGGACGTTACAAGGCAGTAATCAGAACTATTTCAGGCGTGTATTCATCAGAAAGTAAGAACGACAGCGACTTCGATTTGGCTTGCAAGCTCACTGAGGAGTTCGCGGAGAAGGAAGGACGTCGTCCGCGTATCTTCGTTGCCAAGATGGGTCAGGACGGTCACGACCGTGGTGCAAAGGTAGTGGCAACAGGTTATGCCGACTGTGGATTCGACGTGGATATGGGACCTCTGTTCCAGACTCCTGCCGAGGCTGCCCGCGAGGCTGTGGAGAACGACGTTCACATCGTGGGTGTCTCTTCGCTTGCCGCAGGTCACAAGACTCTCGTTCCGCAGCTCATCGAAGAGTTGAAGAAGTTGGGTCGCGAGGACATCATGGTGATTGCAGGTGGTGTCATCCCCGCTCAGGACTACGACTTCCTCTATCAGGCAGGCGTAGCCGCCATCTTCGGTCCTGGTACATCCGTTGCCAAGGCAGCCGTCGAGATGATGAACATCCTCTTGGATAAATAATTTTTTATTAAACACAGAGACACGGAGACACAGAGATTATTTTTTATAAGTTTTTATGAAGATACAGAGAAAGACTCTGTTCCTTAAAATAACTTATTAATAAAAACTCTGTAACTCTGTGCCTCTGTGTTTTCAATCAAAAACAAACATAAACATGAATATTTCCGAATCGCGCAGCAGTATGCTGCATGGAGTGCTGCTCATGGTGCTGTTTTCGTGTGCAGCTTTTTATATCGGCGAGATGGAGTGGGTGAGGGCTATGTCTTTCAGTCCGATGATTGTCGGTATCATTCTTGGTATGCTTTATGCCAATAGTCTTCGTAATAATTTGCCCGAGACGTGGGTGCCGGGCATACAGTTCTGTTCCAAGCGGGTGCTGCGTTTCGGTATCATCCTTTATGGATTCCGGTTGACATTCCAGGACATCACGGCAGTGGGTCTGCCTGCCATTATCATTGACGCTATTATTGTTTTGGGCACTATTTTGATAGGTGTCTTTGTGGGTCGCCTTCTGAAGATGGACAGGGGCATCGCCCTCCTCACCTCCGTCGGTTCTGCCATCTGCGGTGCGGCAGCGGTGTTGGGTGCAGAGTCGGCATTGCGTGTCAAGCCTTATAAGACGGCAGTGTCGGTGGCTACTGTGGTCATCTTCGGCACCACTGCCATGTTCCTCTATCCCGCACTTTATCGTGCCGGGATCTTCGACCTCGACCCTCAGGCTATGGGAATATTCACTGGAAGCACCGTCCATGAGGTGGCTCACGTTGTGGGAGCCGGCAATGCCATGGGAACTGAGGTGAGCAGTTGCGCCATCATCGTCAAGATGATTCGCGTGATGATGCTTGTGCCTGTCTTGCTCTTCCTCACGTGGGATGTCGCCCGTCAGATGCGTCGCAATCCCGAGATGGCTGCCGAGAGCGGCAAGGGCAAGATCAATATCCCCTGGTTTGCCATTCTCTTCCTCGTTGTCATCTGCTTCAACAGTTTCGACCTCCTTCCTTCAGGTCTCGTTGATTTCATCAACACGTTCGACACTTTCCTCCTCACCATGGCTATGACTGCCCTGGGTGCAGAGACAAGTATCGAGAAATTCAAGAAGGCAGGCGCCAAACCCTTCGTCCTCGCCGCCGTCCTCTTCGCATGGCTCATCGGCGGAGGCTACTGTATGGCAAAGTTCCTTGTTCCTGTTATTAATTAATTAAAAACACAGAGTCACGGAGTCACAGAGTTTTCTCTGTATCTTCAAATATCTTAAATAATTATCTCCGTGCCTCCGTGTCTCTGTGTTTATAAAACAAATCATTATGGACATATTATTATCTCTTATCCCTATTGCATTGCTGATACTGCTGATGGCAGTGTTCAAGCAACCTGGCGACCGCAGCAGTCTCATCACTCTCGTTGTCACCGCAGTCATTGCCATCCTTGGCTTTGGCATGTCATTCCACGATATGTCGTTCTCGTTCCTCTATGGAGCCACCAAGGCCATATCGCCCATCCTCGTCATCATCCTGATGGCAATCTTCAGCTATAACACCCTCTTGCTCACAGGCAAGATGGAGGTTATCAAGCGCCAGTTCTCAATGATTTCCACCGACCGCAGCATCCAGGTGTTGCTCATGACATGGGGCTTTGGCGGAATACTCGAGGCTATGGCTGGATTCGGTACGGCAGTGGCTATTCCCGCCGCCATACTTATTAGTCTTGGCTACAAACCGATTTTCTCGGCTGTCGTATGCCTTATTGCCAACAGTGTCGCCACCACCTTCGGTGCCATCGGTACGCCTGTCATTGTGCTTGCCAACGAGACTGGTCTTGATGTCAACATTCTCGCCGCCAACATCGTGTTGCAGTTGGCTCCGCTGATGTTCATCATACCTTTTATTATAGTATATATGGCAGATAGTCGCAAGGAGGCTCTGCTCAAGAATATCATCCTCTCGATCGTAGTTGGAGCAGTGTCGTTAGGCAGCCAGTATGCCGCCGCCTTGTATATGGGAGCCGAGTCGCCCGCCATCATCGGTAGCTTGCTCTCCATCATCGTGATTGTCATTGCCGCCCGATTCGTCAAGGGCGAGAAGCAGGAGGAAACAGACGCACAACCCAAGTCAAGCGTCGGCGAACTGCTCAATGCGTGGAGTGTCTATCTGCTCATTCTCCTCTTGGTGGTAATCACCAGTCCTCTCTTCCCCTCATTGCGTTCAGCACTCAGCGGAGCTCTCGTCACCACCATCCATTTCCCCGTCGAGGGCATAAGCGACTATAAGATTTCGTGGCTCACCCATGCCGGAGTTCTCCTCTTCCTTGGCACATTCGTCGGCGGACTTATCCAGGGAGCCTCTGTCAGCGGAATCTTCCAGACATTGTGGAAGACGGTTAAGGGACTGAAGGCAACATTGATAACAGTCATCTGTCTTGTAGGATTCTCCACCGTGATGGATTATGCCGGAATGATAACAGTGATTGCCGGCGGACTTGCCGCAGCCACTGGTTCGCTCTATCCGTTGTTTGCCCCATTGGTTGGAGGCATCGGCACCTTCATCACCGGTAGCGATACCTCAGCCAACATCCTCTTCGGCAAGATGCAATCCACGGTAGCCGGCCATATCAATGTCTCTCCCGAATGGCTTGCAGCCAGCAACTCGGTGGGAGCCACCGGCGGCAAGATTATCTCTCCGCAGAGCATAGCCATCGCCACCTCCGCCTGCTCGCTTCAGGGCAAGGAGGGCGAGATACTCAAGAAGTCGATGCCCTGGGCCATCCTCTACATAGTCATCTCCGGTCTCATGGTCTATCTCCTCGTGTAGTATAATAACATTAAGCTATAATACGATAACTCCTCTATATCCCATGAAAAACATGCGATTTAGAGGAGTTATCTTATTTTTCCTATTTAAAACGGATTTTTTTGACTAAATATTATTAAAAATGAGGAACATCTTTTGGTAGTATGTGTGTTTTTTGCTATTTTTGCACACTGAAATATTGCATAAAATCGTTGATAAAGGTAGATGGCATATACCTTTTAAGGCGTTTTTCTGCAAAAATTAAAAATTAAGCACATGGATAAAGTTAACGAGATAATGAATCGATGGAATGCTCTTCAGCCTCTTTCTGAAAGGGACAGGGAGCTTTTAAGCCGTCGTTTTACCATAGACTTCAACTACAACAGCAACCATATTGAAGGTAACACTCTAACTTACGGACAGACAGAGATACTGCTTCTATTTGGCAAAATTGTAGGAGAAGCAGAAGTGAAGGACATACAGGAGATGACAGCAAGCAATGTCGGTCTGAAAATGATGCGGGAAGAAGCTCAATTGAATGATGTTCCTTTGACGCAGAATTTCATCCGCACTTTGCATAAAACTCTCTTGCGTGAAGACTATACGGTTTATAGGAATCTTCCAGGAGGCCAAACTACAAGTTATACCATACATGCAGGAATATATAAAACACGTCCCAACAGTGTCATTACCAGATATGGAGACAGATTTGAATATGCATCTCCTGAGGAAACACCTGCATTGATGACCGATTTGATTGATTGGTATAACGAGGCTGAACAATCCGGGAAATTCACACCTATTGAGTTGGCTGCCATTTTCCATTATCGCTACATTCGCATCCATCCTTTCGAAGATGGTAACGGGCGTATTGCCAGATTGATGGTCAACTACATTCTCTCCCGGCATGGCTATCCCATGATTGTGGTGAGAAGCCGAAAGAAAAATGAATACTTGGAGGCTCTTCATAAAACAGACCTTACTGTAGGGCCAACTCCATCACATGGGGCACACGCTTCAAAGCGGGAAATACAGCAGTTCTTGACGTATTTCACCAATATGTTTGTAGAAGAAGTGACATATAATATACGCTTCTTGACAGAAAGAGGCGACAATGTGTGGTGGTTTGACGGAGAGAGGGTGAAATTCCGCTCCAATACAACCAGCAAGATGCTCAACTTGATGTTTTCCCATCCTAATATTACCATTCCGCAATTATCAGAAAGCACAGGAGTTAATTTGGCTTCTGTCAATAAACAAATAAGACAATTAACCACAAAAGGGTATATTCAGCGAGCCGCAAATGGTAATTGGAGGCTGATTATTACTCCTTCTATCTGATAAAAAAGAATTATATCTTTAAAAAAGAAACATTATGAAAACGATTATTTTGAAATGGAATCCTGCTATCTCTTGTGTAAGCATGGAGGATATGAAGTGGGCTGTTCAAGAGTTATGGAACTCCTTGGAGTCTGAATTTAACTGGTCAATCTATGACTGGGAAAAGGCAGAAAAGGGAGACCGCGTGTTTATGCTTCGAGTAGGTCGAGGCAAGGTGGGTATTATCGCCAGTGGTTGGCTCAGTTCGGATGCGTATGAAGGGGAAGATTGGCGGGGAACTGATGAGAAACGTCATTATGCCGATATTCTTTTTGACGTGGTGATACATCCTCAACGTAATAATATTCTTGATACCAAGGTATTGCAAAAGGAAATACCCACAGTGGATTGGAAGGGTGGGCACTCTGGCGTTATCATTTCTGAGGAAGAGGCTGCAAGACTTGAGTCGGTCTGGAATAACTTCCTCAAAGAAAATCCCCATCTCTTCGAACCTGAAACAGACAATACATTCAGTAGCCTCTTGGTGCGCGCATGGGGTATAGCAATCAATGCACATAAAGGTCAGGTGGACAAAGCTGGCAAGGACTATTTCACGTCGCATGTTATGGATGTGTATGAAAAGGTGACACCTCTTTACGATGAAGACTATAACATTTGTATCACAGATGTTGTCGCTTTATTGCATGATGTAGTGGAAGATACAGATTGGACAATAGATGCCCTGCGTGAACAAGGCTTTACGGAGGAAATTCTGCAAGCTCTCATGTGTGTGACGAAAAAAGAGGGAGAATCGTATGAGCGATTTGTGGAACGCTCAAAATCCAACCGTTTTGCACGAGAGGTGAAGATTGCAGACCTGAGAAGCAATATGGAAATTACCAGGCTCAATGAAATTACTGACAAGGATGTCGAGAGACTGCGTAAGTATCACAAGGCTTACAAGTTTTTGACAGCTGAATAAAATGTCGTTTAGTAACTATTTAAATATTTCAAATATCACAAGCCTTGCGGAAATTTGGTTAATCCGAAAAGTTTGATTACCTTTGCAGCCGTAATTGATTTTAAAATGGTGTTTTGATATGAATGACGTGAATAATCTGCCTCCTATCGACTTCGGGATTGTGGAGGACAAGACAATGAGAATATTGAAGGTGGTCGGAGTTGGTGGCGCCGGATGCAATGCCGTGAGGAATATGTATGACGAGGGCATTGAAGGGGTGTCGTTTGCCGTTTGCAATACCGACAGTAAGGTGTTGGCCAAATCTCCTGTGCCGGTGAAACTGCAGTTGGGCGAAGGCCTCGGTGCTGGGGCTAATCCGCAGGTGGGCAAGAGCGAGGCTGAGAATAATATCGACGACATCCGGACATTGCTCAACGACGGTACTAAGATGGTGTTCATCACAGCGGGTATGGGTGGAGGCACCGGCACCGGCGCGGCTCCCGTGGTGGCACAGGTGGCACAAGAGTTAGGCATACTGACTGTGGCTATCGTGACTATTCCGTTTTATTTCGAGAGGAAGAAAAAAATTGTCAAGGCCCTGAAGGGAGTTGAGGAGATGAGGAAATATGTTGACGCAATGCTCGTGATCAACAACGAGAGGTTGTGCGACGTGTATAGCGACTCGAAGGTGTCGCTCAACGAGGCTTTCAAGAGGGCTGACGATGTGCTTAAGGAGGCAGTTAAGGGTATATCGGAACTTATCACATTTCATAGCGACGGAAACATCAACCTCGACTTCCGCGATGTAGAAACTACCACGCGAAAGGGTGGGGGAGCCATCATGGCTATCGGCAGGGCAAGCGGTGAGAAGCGTATCGAAAGGGCTATCGTGGATGCCTTGGATTCGCCCCTGCTTTGCGGCAATGACGTCAACAAGGCGAAGAAAATCCTGTTTAATATCTATGCCAGCAGCGAGCATCAGATTTATGTGAACGAGATGCAGGAGATTGATGAGTTTTTCGACCAGTTGGATCCCGACATCGAGGTGATATGGGGTACTTCGACCGACGACTCGCTCGGCGAGGATGCCAAGGTGACGATATTGGCTACGGGTATAGAGAATGAGTTCACTGAGAATATGGATGTTGTGAAGCCGAATGACAGTGACGAGCATTTTGAAAACCTGATGAAGGAACTTTACAAGCCTATTCAGAAGACAAAGCCCAAGAAGGAGGAGGAAAAGGCAGTGACAGAGGAAGAGAATGTCGGGAATGTTTCAAAAGAACCGCCGTTTGTTGTTGTAGCTCCAGCTCCTGAGCCGCCTGCAGTGAATGCGGTGAATGAGGACAACGGGCGCAAGCCGTCGATATTGAGCAGATGGAAGGCATGGCTGAAGGAAAACATGGAAATGTATGAAGAATGACGATAACCATAATGTGGAAGAACTTGCCTTGCAACTGCATAAGATTGTGAGACAGTTGAAGGCGGCGGGACGCACTGACTTGATTCTTTCCGCCTTAGGCAGTGGCTTGCTCGACGAACTGAAGGAGGAGGCTGCCAAGGGGCGGTTGAGTCGTCTTGTGATTACGGGTGACTTCCGATTCCTGTTGCCTGACTTAGGGAATGTGGAGGTTGACCTTCAGCCAGTGCACAAGGCGGTTTATCTCTTGTTTCTAAATCATCCAGAGGGAATCGAGTTCAAGTATCTTGCCGACTATAAGGATGAGCTGAGGCAGTGGTATCGCAAGACGGCGAGGATGATGGACTTGGCGAAGATAGAGGAGGGCATCGAGCATCTGACCAATCCCTTGGACAATGCCATCAACGAGAAATGCTCGCGCATAAAGAGGGCATTCCTTGATGTCATGGACGAGTATTCCGCCAGCTACTATATCATCTCGGGCCATGCCAGGATAGCGTCGCCAACATCCGGCAAGACATGGTATAAACGCCTGAAGGTAATCAACCTTCCGCGGCATTTGGTGGATATGCGGTTTTAAGAATTGCTTCTTGTCAATATCTCAGTGGCGGGTCGTGGCGCATTCTAACAAAACAAGTCATCGAGGGTCAGTTCGCTTTGGATGGAGTGCCAGCCCTCGTTGTGCTCTACGCCCTCTGAGGTTATCATTGTCAGATGGAGGGTTTTGTCGGTGGAGGTGAGACTTCGGAATGCCTCGCGACGTTCAGCCAGGTGTCGGGCATAATTACAACAAGCCCATATTTGCCGTTTCTCAGATGTATGACAGAGTCACATTCAAGTCCGTTGCTGTCCATATAGTGAAACCTTTATATGCTTTGATTACGTGGGTGCAAAGATGCAAATAATTTGTTGAATAACAAAGGATTCCTTGAAAATTCCGTAAAATATGGATTATTTTTCCGTAATTTGTGGATTTTAATTCCGTGGTTTATGGGGTGTTTATTCCATTCTTTATCCTCCGCAGATCCATTAATCACCTTCCGCCATTCAATCGAAGGATGAACGAAGGATGAACGAAGGATGATCGAAGGATGATTGGGCAAGAATGTGTCTATTATTTCAGTATAGGCACAGATTTATTGTAATGCTGTAATTGTAATGCTTTGCCCTGAAGACAATTGCCTTGGACACACTATCTCATTTTGATGAGAGAAAAGAATTCCCAAGTACGAAGTTTTTATGAGTTAGAAGCGCATAATCAGCAATGGAGCAAATGTGGCATTTTGCTATGCAAAGACAAGAATGACGCATTGGTCAAAGTTTAAGTTCGCTCTTGGAATAATCGGACACTGCTAAACAAATAATAAATAAGCGGAGTCACAGCGGAGTCACAGCGAAGTCACAACGGACTTACAGCGGAGTCACTCCCTGCCTGCTTACGACGTGCGAATAGGAAAAATAGAACATTTGGCAGCTCAAAAAAATGAATTACAGCATTTTTCCTTCAACCTTCACCAATCGACGTGATTCCCCTGTGTTTATAAGGGTTTCGAGAGGTGAAGGTTGCTCGATGAACCTTCACCCAACCTTCACCTCCATGTCATTCCGGACAGAGAACACTAAGTGATGTCAAATAGTGGAATCAATGATGAATTCAATCTTAATCGAGGGTGAAGGTTGGGTGAAGGTTTTTTCACCAACCTTCACCTCCTGAAATCCCGATAAACACAGGCATTTCGCCCCAAAAGGTGAAGGTTGACGGTTTTTTAATGTAACTGAGTTTTTTATGGAATGTGCAGTCATTCATGTCAGACAAGAAATATCAGTCAAATGTGTTGACGCAGGGGGGCACTAAATTCCTGCTTTCCCATTAATTTCAAAACAAGATTAAAGAAAAATATGTCTTTGCCCTGAAAGCAAAGAATCTCCAAGCACGAAGTTTTTATGAGATAGAAGCGCATAGTCAGCAATGGAGCAAATGTGGCATTTTGCTATGCAAAGACAAGAATGACGCATTGGTTGAATTGACCCTTCCCAAGAAAGAATAGCTATTTCCTATCCATCCTATCCTGAAGTATTAATTATTTTTAAATTATCAGTCAATCATATACCATTTCTATACATTTTTATTATCTTTGCACTGTCAAAGCCTTGCTGAACCGACGAACGAAGCAAGAGCAGAGACCCAAGCTCGCTTGGGTCTCTGCTTGCAAGTAGGAGGAAGAGCCGAAGGCTGAAAGCCCACAAGTGGGCAGAGGCGGGCAAGACACATATACATAAAAGGCGTAATGACTGGCTCCACGTTTTTTATACCCTGATGCACCGAGTCTTCGGGTGTCAATTACCTAAGTAAAAATGAACACAGTGCCAGATGTGGACATTAGGCGAGGCAATGAGCCTCAATGCTTTGGCCTTACCGCCACTGCTATCCCCGAAGCCAATGGCTTACAAACAGGGGTGTCGGTAGAGAATGCCCAATCGGAAACAAAGCAATGGTATGTTCTGAGAGTATCTTACGGCAGAGCCGAAAAAGCCAATGAACTCCTGACAGCAAAAGGAATAAAGACACACCTTCCTCTTCATACGATATACAAAGAGGTGAACGGCAAGCGCAAAAAGCAACGTGTCCCAATGCTCCCCAATTTTCTTTTCGTCAACACAACGCTCTCAGTGCTCCAATCATTCCTAAAGTCATCTCCCGACCTCAGTTTCATCACCTTCTATTACGACCATTTCAACAAGAAGTCAGATGGCAAGAATCCACCTCTCATCGTCCCTACCGAATCTATGGACAACTTCATCAAGTTGACAAGTATTGACGATGAGCATATTCTACTCATTGATGAAGTCAATGGTAATTTCAAGATAGGGGATAAAGTCCGAGTCATAGCAGGATCATTCATTGGTATAGAAGGAAGATTGGCGAAGATAACAGGACAAAAGCGTGTAATAGTGGAGTTGCCAGGGCTTTGTTGTGTTGCCACAGCTTATATACCTAAAGCATTTCTTACGCTTATGTAAACCTTCAAATTATATAGGTTACGAACATAGATTTCATAGTGGTTGATTAATTTTGCGCGAAAAATGAAATTAATATGGCAAATATCAGTAGTTTTGAAGAGATAGTCAGCTCATTGAGTGATTCTCCAACTCCAATATCGACAGGATTCCGATGTATTGACCACTTGACTGGAGGTTTACATGTAGGTTCCGTTATAACTATTGGAGCACGTTCAGGAATGGGTAAAACATCCTTTGCGCTTTCATTGGTGACAAGCTTGGCGATAAAAGGCAATGTACCATGCCTATATCTAAGTGCTGCACATTCCTCAACAATGCTTGTTAGCAGAATAAAAACAATGTTGTGCAATGAGGTTGGTGAGAGTCATTTATATATTGATGATACCATAGATATGGATTTTGCAGTGGTAGAGCAGAGCGTTCTTGAAGCACAAGAAAAATATAATGTTAAAGTGGTCATAATTGACACGCTGCAATGCCTGCGAGTACCATTTATTGAAGGCAATAGTCGTCAAGACCAAATTACGGATATTATGTTTTCGTTGAAGTCAATGGCGAGACGCTTGAATATCTGTATTGTCGTAATGTCTGAGCTTAATCGTAATATTGACAAAAGGGATGGCTTGGATGGAAAGATTCCTCAACTTCCAGACTTGAGGGATTCCGGTTCAATCGAAATAGTATCAGACGTTGTAGTGTTTATTCACCGATATGATTACTATAATGTTTTGGTTGATGAGTTAGGCAACGACTTGGGCGGAAAGGCTGAAATCATTGTAGCCAAGAACAACTTTGCTAAGATCGGCAAATGCGAGATGGTGTATGACAGTAATAGAGTATGTTTTATGAATTCTGCCTTTAGCCCCTTTTGACCACTTTAACTCCCATAACTCCATATAGTTGAGTATATGTAAAACTTAAATTAGTTATATAATTCACAATAAATTTATGAACAAAATTACGACTTCTTCGTTTTTACCAGCAGTGAGAAATGTTTCCTTATTAAGGGACAAGACCTATATAGGGATTGATTTTGGAACATCAACTACAGTTGTATCTATCGCTTCATATGATGAAAATAGTCAGTTGATTCATACTAATTCATTGCGATTAAAACAAAAATTGCCAGATGGAACAATCTATTCTTCAGAAATAGTGCCATCTGTAATAGCATGGAATAATAAACAGATTTTGGTAGGTGAAGGTGCTTCTCAACTTAAATACTATCTAAAAAAAGGTAAAAACATATGGTATTCATTCAAGATGGAACTTGGTGAAGATTTAGGTGCAAAGTATTATGAAAGTGAACTTCGTGAGGTGCCCCCCTTTAATATTCGTAATCCCAAAGATGCAGCTCGTGTATTTTTCGCTTATCTAAAATATCTGATAACTGGTTATTGCAAAAATAACAACTTAAGTAATGATATTTATTATGCTGTAAGTATTCCTGCTTCTTTTGAAGCAAATCAGCGAAAGGATCTTCTTGATGCATTAATGGCAAATGATATGAAAATCTCCAAACAAGCTTTTATTGATGAGCCAAATGCCGCATTCATTAGTTATGCAGTTTATAGAGCCACGGAAGGACAACCTATGTATGTGAATCCAGACTACAATTCCAAAGTTTTAGTTTTTGATTTTGGTGGTGGTACGTGTGATATTTCTATATTGGAAATTGGACATAGTGCTAACGGTTTCTTCTCAAAAAACATAGCAATATCAAAATTTACTAAACTTGGAGGGGACGATATTGATAGATATATAACTTATCATTACCTAATGCCTCGTTTCTTGAAGGTTAATAATAAGAAAATGGAGCAGTTTCGAACTAACGAAAAGAAACAGATAGCATCCGCACTATATAAGGTGGCTGAACGACTTAAGATAATGATAAATAAGTCACTTTCAACTTTAACTTCAGAATTTGTTATGCCTGAGGTCAAGAACAACGATACGAAGATAGTGGTAGAGTCTGAAGTGAATGTTTATACAAACAAGGGAGAATTAAGACAAAATAGTTTTTATTTAACCAATAAAGAGATGACAGACACGATGAATGTCTTTATTAAAAAGGGTTATGGCAAAACAACTAGAATCAAGGGAGAAGAAGAATATAATAGTATATATTCTCCAATTGAAAGCGCTATCAAAAAGTCCAATGTATCGAAAGAAGAAATTGACTATGTACTTTTAATAGGTGGAAGTGCTCAAAGTCCTTATATACAAGAGGATTTAAAAATTTATTTCGAAGACTCAGAGATGTTGATACCATCAAATTTGCAGACCCATGTTTCTAATGGCACGGCTATACATAGTCTCTTGTTCAATGGGATGAATAAGTGTTTGATTCAGCCAATTTCAAGTGAACCAATTCTAATTATCACTAAAGATGAGCGTCCCAAAGTTATTCTCCCCGCAGGAACACTAATACCTTGCGATACAATTATTATTGATGATTTAGTTACAAGCCGTGATGGACAAAACATAGTTGAATTACCAATCTGTGTTGGAAGCGTGAGAAAATTACTATTTAATCTAAAAATAGTATTTGCAAGTTGTTTTATATCAACTACTTGTGTGTTAAACGGTAGAAAAGTGATGACGCAGATTCTGTAAAGGGTGCAGATGATGAAGTTTTAACGTATTTAACTTTTATAAACCACAAAAGGCGGATGTATGTGCATTTTTTTGGTGGCACACCAATATCAATACCACAGAAATTTACGGCGATGTGATGATTGAAATGAATTTGATGGTATTATCTATTTGGATGGCGCGGATGTAATATGTTGCGTAAAAAGCCAAAATACTACATTGATTTCATGAAAAAGACGACAAACAATGATTTTCTAGTCTCATTAATTCAAAATATTGGCAAAATGTTTGGTTATTGCCGAAATTTTGCGTATCTTTGTCCCCACAAATGACATTTATAATGAAGAATTACAGTCAAGACATAATGGACTATGCTCTCTCGCATCCCCAATTCGGGTTGCATGAGCTATACTCATATCTTGACAAGGAAGGTAACAAGGATATATCCCACAAAACGGTTTCTTGGTATCTCACAAAATTAATAGAATCAGGAAAACTCCAAAGGGTGGCACATGGGAAGTATGATATAGGGGCAAAACAGCAATTCTTGATAACCCCTACAGATGAACAGTTTAGCCTGAATGAAGAGCTTAAACAGAAATGGCCGTTTGCCAACTTCTGTATATATAATGGTAGTGTCATCAGCCCTCTGCAGCATCATCTTTCAGCCAATAATATCACATACATAGAAACCGAGCGTGATGCCGTAACAGCTGTATTTAACCATTTGAGGGATGAGGGGAAAACCGCATATTTGCGCCCAACGCGCGAACTTATATATAATTATATAGACTTGTCACAGCCTTCCATATTCGTCAAGCCGCTTATTACAGAGTCACCCGTCCAAGAATATAGTGGAATACTGGTTCCTACATTAGAAAAGCTTTTGGTGGATTTGCAGAAAGACAAAGATTTTTTCTACCTGCAAGAAGCTGAAGGCGTGAACATATTCCAAAACGCGCTATCACTCTACTCTATCAATGAAAGTCGCCTTTTGCGATATGCAAGTCGTCGTGGTATAAGAAAAGAAATAAAAACAATTATCCAAACCATCAACTCACATGATTAACAAAGAATGCTTCACCACTGAATGGATTGCCCAGAAATCCACAGAACTGCAATACAATGACAAGAACCTCATTGAAAAGGTCATCCGTGCTTTTTCTTTGCTCGAAATGCTGTCTGCATCCGGTTGCCCATTCCATTTCAAGGGTGGTACAAGTTTGATGCTTATTCTTGGCGGCGGTTCTCATCGTTTGTCTATCGATATCGACATCATGTGTCCACCTGGTACAAACATTGAAGACTATCTGAAGGACTATGCACAAAGCGGCTTCTTGGAGTATCAACTCGTGGAACGCCGTCAAGCAGGGAAGGATGTACCGAAAAGTCATTCCAAGTTCTTTTATCAAGTGGCATTCAAGGGACAATCTGATGTAACATCCTTCATCCTTCTGGATGTACTGTATGAGGATTGCCACTACCATAAAACAAATACCATAGACATCGTTAGCCCATTCATTAAACTGGATGGAGAGCCGCTGAAGGTTGTTGTGCCTTCCGTTGAGGACATCCTCGGTGATAAGCTGACTGCATTTGCGCCAGAGACAACGGGCATTCCGTATTATAAGAACGATAAACTCACCACTCTAGAGATTATCAAACAGCTATATGATGTGGGGCGACTCTTCGACAGAATGCAGGACATTGGCACTGTATCACAATCATTCAAGGCTATTGCAGATGTAGAACTAGGCTATCGAAACTTGGGACATGACTTGACACAAATCTATGACGACATTCGACAAACGGCACTAAACATCAGTACAAGGGGCTTTGTTGACAAAGATAAGTTTGCTTTGCTACAAAAGGGTATCATCAACATCAAGCCTTTCATGTACAAGGGTGCTTACCGCATCGAAGAAGCCATTATTGATGCAGCAAAAGCCGCATACCTTGCCACACTGATAGAAACAGGTGGTGAAAACATTGAGCGATTCACTGATGCACAATTATCTGGGGATTTGCTGATAAAACATGTTTTAACAAGCAAATTGAACAAGTTGCGTATTGGTTTACCAGAAGCATATTTCTATTGGGCAAAGACAAGCCTGTTGATGAAATAAAATAAAATGGCGTTAGGCAATCAGGAAATATAGAAACGTGGATAATGACCACGGAGAAAAAAATGAGAACCTCTGCCACGGCTTGGCGTACCCTTAGAGTAATTTTGCAGAAAAAACATAAAATATGATTAATAACGATAGAGGGCAAAGCCTGATTAGCAAGTACGTATGGGTGATAGAAACCATCTATCGCAGACGCAAGATTTCATTCAAAGAACTGAATGAACGGTGGCTTCGTGATACGGATATTAGTAGAGGTGTGGATATTCCAAAACGTACCTTTGATAACTGGCGTTATGTCATTTGGGACATGTTTGGAATCAGCATAGTCAATGAGAACCGTGGTGAGTACCGCTATTACATTGAGAACGAGGAAGACATTAGTAAAAATGGACTCCGTTCCTGGCTATACAACACATTCTGTGTCAGCAATGCTTTAGCGAATAGTCAGAGCATAAAAGACCGTATCATTCTTGAATATGTTCCTTCAGGGCAAAACTACTTGCAACCCATCATTGAGGCCATGAAGGAGAACCATGTGCTGAACATGACCTATCACAGTTATTGGAAAGACGAGGAAAACAACTTCGATGTGCAGCCATACTGTGTAAAACTGTTCCGTCAACGATGGTATCTGGTAGCACGTAGTACCTATTCATATTATTATAAGAAAGGGCCACGCATCTATTCCCTTGACCGCATCAAATATCTTCATGCTACAGAAGAGAAATTTGAAATGCCGAAGGATTGGACTGCCAATGACTTCTTTGATGGCTGCTTTGGCATCATTGCAGAACAGTCTGTCAAGATACAACCTGTAAAGTTGAAGGTCTCTGCAGGACAGGCAAACTATATCCGTGACCTGAAGATGCACGAGTCTCAGGAAGAAATAGAGCGAAACGAAGAATATAGCATCTTCACCTTCAATCTTCGTCCAGAGTTTGATTTCCAGCAGGAACTTCTTTGGAATGGCGAGGACGTGGAAGTGCTGGAACCTATTTGGCTTCGTAAAGAAATTGCCGGAAAGATTAAAAGAATGTGGAACAAATACAAAGAGGACAAATAAATGAAAGATTTTGCAGCAATAGATTTTGAGACAGCTAACAACGAGCGTTCTTCGGTTTGTTCCGTTGGAATCGTCATTGTACGAAATGGTGATATTGTAGATACTTTCTACTCGCTTATCCAACCAGAGCCAAACTATTATAACTACTGGTGCTCTCAGGTTCATGGTCTCTGTTATGAAGACACCAACGATGCCCCAGTATTCCCCGAAGTGTGGGCGCAGATAGAACCATTAATCCAGGGATTGCCTCTTGTGGCCCACAACAAGCCATTTGATGAAGGGTGTCTGAAGGCTGTGTTCCGTGTATATCAGATGGACTATCCTGACTATGAATTCTATGATACTCTTTGTGTTTCACGGCGAGTAATGCCAGAGCTTGAAAACCATCAGCTTCAGACAGTTGCTGCTGCCTGTGGTTATGAGCTAGAAAATCATCACCACGCACTTGCTGATGCAGAGGCATGTGCATGGATAGCAAGAGAAATATTGTAGATATATAATACTATATTTTACTAATAAATATGGATGATCTTTTAAAAAGCGTTAGAACAGTATTTTCAGAAGCCATTAATCATGGCAAACAATTTATTGTGCCTTCATATCAGCGTGGATATAAATGGAATAGAGAGAATGTTTTTAAGTTGCTTGATGATTTGAAGAGTTTTGAGAAAAGCAATATGGATAAGCCAAATTCTTTTTATTGCATTCAGAATATCACGATAGTACCTTTGGAGGACAAATCGGGTTGGAATGTCGTAGATGGACAGCAGCGTTTGACCACAATATACATATTGCTTTCATATCTTCGTAAGTTTAACTATTCTGATACGAATCTCGCGTTCTTTTCTAATCCTGACAGCCTGAAATATAATGTCAGAGAAGAAACTGGTAAATACTTAAAAGAAAAT
Organism: Prevotella sp.; assembly: GCA_022775105.1. Taxonomy (GTDB): domain Bacteria; phylum Bacteroidota; class Bacteroidia; order Bacteroidales; family Bacteroidaceae; genus Prevotella. The sequence continues at coordinate 32,684 of JALFIX010000002.1, forward strand.
GTATTTACTGGCATCGTTTGGGATTCGGAAATTTTGCCCGACTCTGCAAAACTGAAAGACCAATGGTATATTCTTGATGTTGCTAAAGGCATCAAAGATTGGTTTGACCTGAAAGGAAACTCTTTACAAATTAAGACCTTCACTGACAGATTGATGCTAATCGTGAATAACATGGAAACTCCATCTGTTAGTGAAGAGGAGATTTTTGCAGGCTTGAATGGTGGCAAAGTAGATTTGGATGGTGCAGATTTGGTCAGAGCCGTATTGATTACAAGGTCTGCAAAAGAGAAATATTACGGGAGTTCTTCTGAAAAAGTAAAAGAGTTTAGAATGAGAATTGCTTTGGAACTTGACGAAATGAATCTTTGGTGGGCACAGAAAGAACAAAAAACATATTTTGAACAATTCCTGCCAGAAAACAAGCTAAAAGTCTCAAACTTTAAACACGCATCCTATCCAATAGGGCTACTATACAAACTATATTACTTGTTATACAGCAATGCAGAAGAAAGTTTTGGTATTGAGTTTTTTGAAAACGGAAGAGACTTTAACTTAAAATCTGATGATGACCATTGGGAACTGTATGAAACTCTAATTCATTTGCATCAAACTCTACAGATGTGGTTTACTGACCCATTGCTATATCACTGGATAGGATATATTATTTTCAGATTCAAAGGAGAAACATTTGAAATGACGCCAGATGAGAACAATGTTGAAAAGGAAGAAAAAGGTACTGTTAATTTCAAAATGATTTGGCAGCTCTGGGAATCTTCTAAAACAAAGAATGCCTTCCTTTACAGAATCATATCAATTATCCAAGCTTTGCTTTCTAAGGGAGATAGAGTTCTTGTTGAAGACATTAAAGATGTGAAGAAACAATGGTATGGCATGGATTCTACAGGTATTACCAATGTACTTGTTCTGATGGATGTTATTATCGTAACTGGACTTTACAGAGAAATGTGGAAAGATCAGGATGTGTTGAAGACTAAACTCCCAAAGTCCATTGCTGACATGAAACCTAGTAAAACTCGCTTGCCATCTGATTATTTCACCAAAAGCAAAGAGAATTTTGAACATATTCGTTCTTGTGCTCCGAATGAAGCGGAAGGAAAAGAAGTAAGAGACAAACATGAATGGATCTTATTTATAAAAATGGTTTATGGCGACAGTATAGAAGAGTCCGAAACCCAGCTAAAGAAAGCGCTGATAGAAATATTGGAAAGCTATCCCAACGAAGAATTAGATGATACAACCATCAAGAAACTCAATTTGAAGATGAACGAATTCGGACAGCATTCCATCGGTAACATGGCGTTACTCGATGAGCATGTCAACAAGAGTTATGGCAATGATCCGTTCCAAAAGAAAATCCAGCGTATCTTTAGTGAGTTCATGAAAAATGAATGGTATATCAGACCCTATACAATGACCGTTTTCGAATATAAAATCAAAGATGTTGACAGGGTATGGAGATGGACTCAACAGAATATCAAGGACAATGCCTTCAACATAGCAAACAATATTGAAATATTTCTAAATTTGAAACAATGATTGAACAATATACTATAGGGCAATTGCTTAACAAATATACACTCTTTGTTCCTGAAATACAAAGGGACTATGTGTGGGGGGCGGCTGAAAACTATAAGGAGGTACTTCTTCCTTTCCTTCAGGCATTGAATAGCAACCTGAAAGGAAATAAATCATATAATATAGGTTTTCTTTATTCCTATACACATTCAAAAGTAGAAAATTATGTTATCGACGGACAGCAAAGGTTTACGACAATTGTTCTCCTGCTTTATGTCTTGTCTGTTAGAGAGCATGTGGACTTTACACCATATCTTTGTGTTAAAGGACCTACCATGCGATTCACCTATAATGTGAGACCTCAGACAGAAACCTTTATGCGTCGCCTGTTTCAGTCAGGAAAAGTTTCAAAAGAGGAAATCGTCATACAAAATTGGTTCATGCCATCTTACTCTTCTGATACATCCATCACATCAATGGTGAATGCCGTAGATTTATTAAGTAATGCTTTGGACAATTTGTCGGAGATAAAATTTGACAAAGTACTCAACCAAGTGTGTTTTTGGTATTTCAATGTTGATGAAACATCACAAGGTGAAGAACTTTACATTACGATGAATAGCCGTGGCCAGAAATTGACAGAGTCTGAGCAAATAAAGCCACACCTGTTTGACAAATGGCAAAAAGAAAAAACACAGTCTGATGACAATACTGATTATGGTAAGCTTTGGGATACATGGGAGGAAAAATTCTATTCAAAAAAAGGTGAACATGGAATTTCCTCAGTTGACATCGCAATGAATACATTCCTAAGAGTTGTCTATGAAATGGAAGCAGAAAAAGAATGTAATGATGGTATACCTGCGAGAAATGAAATTCTATCCCTTCCGCTTATTGCTCGATACATGGAAGCAATGCTTGCTTACGCATCTAATGAATGGCCTAATTTATTAACTGAGGAGATAAAATACCGTCCTCAAAGGGTTCTGAAATCATTGATTGCGGAAGGCTTGAAACCAAACAAAACACCTGGAGATATTGGAAAGGTCGAAAGAGTTTTCAGAAACATAGTACAAAGAAGGAAGTATCACTATACTCATAAAGATGTACTTTCCTTCCTACATTCATATTCTAAATCATCAGAGTCGTTTTATGACTTTGTACTTCACTCTCAAAGTCCTATCTTTGACAAACATGAATTAGATAAGATCCAAATATATAAGTATTTTGAGAATACCCCTGATTTGCAAAAGCGAATTGAAGATGCTTTTGCTTCCGCAGAGGCAACAAATGTCTGGAGTGGTAACATATCTCCACTTATACGTTGGTCATTAAAAGACGAAACGAACCTATTCAGTATTGATATTGTTATCTTTGAAAAATATCTTAACAAGTTCAATTCTTTATTTGGAGACGATTGCTTGAATAAGGATATGGATGTCACACGCAGAGCTTTGCTCGCTAGTGAATTTCATGATTACCCAAGAATCTTTAGAGGACATACAAACACGTCATTTGCAAAGGAAAAAGAAGATTGGCATATCTTGTTTTTGGATGAAGAGAATGTCCCCAAACTCAAAGTATTTCTTGATCGTTATGAGAACGAATCTTCTTTGGTGCAACTCATCGAATCATTCCCTGCAGATAAGAATTACAGTGAATTCGTCCACATCCCTGAATTATTAGCATATTGCAAGGAGAAGAGAATACAATGGTGGTGGGATACAATATATCTTATAAGTGGGAGCACTGCCAATAGCTGGCATGCGAACATTCATACCTACAAGTATTTCCTAAGCAGAAAAAGTGTCCATATATTCGACAAGTGGAAAGAAATGGAATTTTATCACTTATCTAACTCCTGCTTATATATTAACCATAAAGAGCAAAACATTGCCATAGATGTTTTGTGGAATGGTGGCCCCAAAAACCGCCAAATGGCAATAGAAGTTTTTCAAAGAGATGAAACACCAAACAAGATTGAAAAATACCTGCACCCGATGCTTGGGCTTGAAGGTTTTTCTTGGAACCCGGATAAAGGACGCTATACATACTACTTTGATAGTACAGAAAACGAGCAAGAAGACTTCAAGCTTATGGATGCGAAATTCAAATCTGTTGTTGCATTTATAGATGAAACCATAACGATATAACGGCTCAGTAGATATTCTCCGTGGATGACTTAGCACCATGACTACCTAAAATATCATGGTGCAATGATACATATTTGAAATAAATGTTGTACCTTTGCACCATGGCAAAGAAAACGACATCATCATCCATCTATGAAACCCTCGCA
>JALFIX010000037.1 GCA_022775105.1 Prevotella sp.
CATAACATACTTGATTTTTTAAGAGACAACATCAAAACCAGCGTTTCTGACGGCAGACACCACATCTTCCGCGTTATGTTCTCCCTCGACCGTGGCTATACCCGTGGAGAGATTCACGTCCACTTGTTTTACTCCCTTTACCGAACTGATGCTTTTTGCCACTGTTGCCTGACAGTGCGAGCAGTTCATACCCTTGATTGTATATTCCTTTGTCATTGCTGAAACTGTTATATGGTTATGTTTATGCCCTTTAATGAAAGTCACTACCAAAAGGATGACCAAAACGGCAGAGCTTGCCGTGGACAGCAGGCTGAACGCATGCTCTTTTCCTGCCATAGCCTGTGCGTTTCCAATCGTGAACCAGTCGGCAGGAAGTACATAGTCGATTATCAGCCCGAAGGTCATTGCTCCGACCACGATAGATGCCAGATAGATAATAGCCGATTTGCGTCCCATCTCTCGTGAGATGAGCGTGAACGAAGCAAAGTTTGCTGCGGGTCCAGCCATCAGCAATACCAGTGCCGTTCCGGGAGACAGTCCCTTGATCATCAGTGACAAGGCAATGGGAATGGAGCCGGTGGCGCATACATACATGGGAATGGCGATTACCAGTACCGTAACCATCGACAACAAAGGCTTGCTGCCGATGACGGCGAAGAAATCCGCAGGCACATATACCGTTATCAGTGCGGCGATGACAAGACCGGCAACGAGCCAGCCTCCGATGCTTCCTACGAGGTCGATGAACCCATAGCGCAAGGCGTTAAGCAACTTTCGCCCGAATCCCTTGTGCTCTGCTACATTCTCTACATTCGGTTGGCAACAGATACGTACAGCGTTTTTGCGCTCCGACCTTCCGACTGCTATTCCACCGAGCACTGCGGTGACAAGCGCGGCGATAGGACGGATGACGGCGAATGCCGGGCCGAGTAGTGACCATGTCGCGGCAATGCTGTCAAGGCCGGTCTGCGGAGTGGCTACCAAAAAAGAAGTGGATGCCGCACGCGATGCACCATTGCGGCGCATGGAGATGGCTGCAGGCAGCACACCGCAGGAGCATAAAGGCAAGGGAATGCCGACAGCTGCCGATTTCACTACAGAACGCCAGTCTGTTCCTGCCAAATGGCGGGCAAACGTCTTTTGAGGCACAAAGGCGTGCATCAGTCCGGCGATGAAGAATCCCAGCAATATGTATGGTGACATCTCGTTGAGCATGAACAATAATGAGTTTAATAATTCCATATTCATTGATTTTATTTCTGCCTGCAAAGGTATTACGTTTTAACCTTTTAGCAGATACCAAAACAGAATCAACTACTACCATATTGATAATCTGGCTATGAAACCCCATTATTCTTGACCTCTTCCATGAACTCCCCGACAGTCGTTCCCGTCTGTTGCTTGAAGAACCGCATCAGGTGATTGGGAGCTGAGAATTGCAATTTATAGGCTATTTCTTTAACGGATAAATCTGAAAAGAGCAAATCGTTCTTTATCTCCTGCAACAGCCTTTGTTTCAAAAGATGCACGGCAGTCACTCCGAATTCGTTTTCCACGGCTTTGTTAAGAGCAATCCTGCTGATGCCCATCATTGAGGCATACTCGTTTACCCGAATGTGTTGACGGATATTTTTCTCCAACAGTTCCTTGTACCTGAAAGCGTAATTGTTAAGCGGAAGGCGCAAGGGCAGGTTGAACATCTTGGCGTAATAGCGGTTCAGCAGCAACAGGAACTCATACAAATAGGCCACAATCATGTGGTAACTGTCAGCGACAGGCGACAATAGTTCCGACTTCATTTTTTGGAGCAGCGTAAGGAAGAACCCCATTTGCTCCGCATCCATACCGAAGCAGGGCGGGTTGTCGCTTTGATAGCAATACAGCAACCTGTACATAAAATATTTGTCGGAGATAAAGTTATAGATAAACTCTTCTTGGAATATAAGAAAGGTGTAATCAAGCTCTTCCATCTGCACGTGCCATTCCTGCCGCTTGAACGGAGGGATAATCAGAACGCAGTTGTCGTGCAGTACGATTTTGTCTCCGTCAAGGAACATAAATCCTGATGCCTTGCGGAAAAAATAAAACTCAAAGAAGTCGGTCTTATACCTCTCATGCAGGTTAAACCACCCTTGTCTTTCATTGCTGTCGGCGGTATTGAGCATGAAGTCCACACCGCATGCGCTTTTGGTATATTTCAATAGCGAAATGTGGCTTGCTGTCTTGTAAGGGAAAATCCCCATCTGGTTCTTGTATGTCATTGCGATTTTGTTATTATTGATATTTCACTGGTTGCAAAATTCGCGTATTTATCTGAAATATAGCCGAAGTTTTCGTATTATTTATACCAAATAAATATTCCAGTAATCAAAATGGTCGTATTATATGGAATATTGGTAGTCAATAAGTGAGCAGAACCGTTTACCTTTGTGCTCAAAAAAATATTGAGACAAATCGTAACAAATGAATAGTATAGACATAGAAAATATCTTAAACAGGAAAGGGGTTAAGCCCACTTCCAACCGTATCCTTGTCGCTAAAGAGTTGATAAAGGCATCCCATCCGGTCAGCCTTGCCGATTTGGAAATCTTGTTAGGTTTTTCAATGGAGAAAGCGAGCATTTTCAGAGTGCTTGAACTTTTTTCTGAACAGGAAATAGTCCATGTGATAGAGGATGGCAGCCGCTCTTTCAAATATGAGTTGTGTTATAGCAAAACGCATCACACCATTTCCGACCAGCATGTTCACTTTTATTGCGAGCGGTGCAAGGAAACATATTGTTTTGAATCGGAGTGTGTCCCTCTGGTAAATATACCTGAAGGTTTTTATCCGCACGCCATCAATTATATGATAAAGGGTATTTGCCCGAAATGTTCAAGATAACTCAAGTTTCGGATTTAGGTTTCAAGCAGTCTGAGCGATTAGTTGCATGGCCTTGAGTCTGCGGTTGTCCCGTATTACCTGCATATATTCTATCGTTGTAAAATGCGTCAAATTGTGTTTCTGAGCAATCACGATATCTAAATAATTTTGCGGGCGTTATGCTGTGCACGTATTCCAATAACGGTTTTAGCAGAGGTTCTCTTTCTTCATAAGACATAACTTCGGGTATAACCGTTTCTTCTAATAGTTTCTTGAATTCACTTCTTTGTTTTCCATATAGAAGATTATTTAGCATTAGTAACTCTATTATCAAACACTCCCTCAAACAAACTCATTTCTCGTTTCGCAATACCTAATCTATTTGCTAACACTCGCCAATCCTTGACAGCAGTTACAACCTCGTTGATGATACCCTTTGCAACCTCTGGAGTGAGCATATATTCCTCACAAGAGTCAAGCAGAATTGACAAATCTGCTTTGTTGGTCTTGCTATTAATGAGTAAACTTTGATGGTCATTCAGCGTTGGGTTCATATCGTATGCTGGCGAAAGAGTCCAACCCTTTGCAGTTAGCAGAAATCCGTGATTACGGAAATGGTCGTCGCTGTTGCCAACACATATATTGAAGGCAACTCGGCGGAATAGTTCTCGCAAGTTTGTATCAACATCGGTACAGCCGCTTATGATAAAATCAACAATGTCAATATATCCGTGTCCTGTTGTAGCGTTATCGCCGTCGTTCAATCCAAGCAAGGTCATTGCCGATGCAAAATGTATTCTCTTGCCATCATCCGTTCTATCAAAACGACGAGAAAGGAGCGTATGATGCTTGTCGTTTATTTCAAGTACCTTTGTTTCGGCAGCGTTGATGCCCGCATTTTTAGCTAATAGGTGGCAGAAATGTTCCCACAATCCTGCATCGTAATCATCCTTCAATGATGGGAACTTTGCGACATAAATCCTGCGGTCCGTATCTACAACATTTGCTTTGGGGCGAGCACCGCCGAGCGAAGAGCCCGGTTGCACAAGTTGAGCAATCCATCGTTTCTCGGGGAGGGTATTAGCATCCTCGCTTTTTTCAATCTCCTTGCTTGCAGCAATCAGTTCTCGTAAGTCCGTCAACGGGGGAATACGCAAAGACTTGTCCGCGTTTATGAACTCGCCATCAAGTGTTTCTTTGAATCGTAATCCTCCCATACGGGAAAAGTCATCAATACCTGTCAAAAAGTCAAACGATGAAAGCCTGCGGATTGGTCGGTTCTCCTCTTGTGCCAAGATCTGCTCACGACAGAGAAGAAGAGTGCGTCCCCATCTATCAGGCAGTGCATCGGCAAAGCAACCGAAAATATCTTTATTCGGCTGAGTGTATTGTATTCCAGGATAGTTGTTAATATCTTCGCTGAGGGTAATGGCATTGTACTTCTTTATCCAACTATCGGCAAACTTAAAACTATAACTATCCGAGCCACGAAGTGATTCGTAGCCAAGTTCTCCAATAAGTTCAATCTCTTTGAGCCAATCGAAATCGGCATATACATACAATTTCTTCATAACACATTATTCCTTTTTAGATGCCCTTTCACGCTGGGATAAATTCATGTCTTGCAATGCCCTACCAAGTTCGTCATCTTTTGCCAAAGAGAGAATATCATCATCAAGTTGCAGGGCATACAACACACGCAGATAGATGCCAATTGCCACCGTTGGGATACCCTTCTCTATGCGTGATACCGTAAGTGGTGAACAAGTAGCACGCTCTGCCACCTGCGCAACACTCAAATTACGACGCAAACGAGCAAGCTTTATTTGCTCGCCAACGACCTGCATTTTCTGCTCCAACTTTCGGGGTAATTTTGTCCCCATTGTACTCTTTACCATAAGCGTAACATATCATATAATATGCAAAGATAATACTTTTTATTTATTTTATGATAGGTTGAGTGAAATAATACATGAATGTAACTATAAGAAAAGCTTGATAGTCCAAAACAAACGAACTCGCAAGATTGATTTGCGAGTTCGCTAATATTATAGATAAGTAAGAAACTGTTTTGAATTAAATAAAAAATATTGTTATGTTGGAGGGTGTCATTGAGGAGATTATGGACACCCTCCATTCTCTCGTCCGGAAGATGGCCGGACGGGAAGAAAGCCCCAGCATGGGCATGGTACCCTTGGTGACTGGGTGGCCAGAAAGTTCGGATGGGTCGTTGAAGTCGTGCTTCGTCCCAACGAGTGTCCCAGCAAATTCCAGGTAATCCCTAAACGATGGATTGTCGAACGGACCTTCTCATGGTTGGAGAACTTCCGGCGGCTGACTATCGACTATGAGTTTCTGGCCGAAACCGCTGAAACAATGGTGCAGATGGCCTGCATTCAGATGATGCTTAACAAATATTTTCGATGATTTCAAAACAGTTTCTGAAAGAAACGGAAATTGATTACTTGCTGGCGATAATCGGTTTGCATTATTTAAATAAATGTCCTATCTTCACATCAGGATATTCGGGGAAGCATCTGGGACGAAACGACCAACTATATCTCTATCGATCCTCAATCCTGGCAATCATGACATAACATAATAGATACCGCAATGAAAGAAAAGCATCAAAAGGGGAATGTGACGATCACCATCAACGGAGGGATTTGTCAGATCATGCCAAACGTAAAGGAGGTGGTGCAATACATCCACACGAAGGACGGCAAGACGACCGTCATCAACCGGTTCACCACCGACAAGAAGAAGGACAAGAGGGAGAAAAAGGAGTAGAGGACAATCCAGACCTGACAAAAGAAGCGGATGAGGGGCTTGAAAGGCTTCCATCCGCTTTTTTTTGTTTCCAATTGTCATGACAGCTGTCGCTTTGGTTTGTTCCTGTACGGACAAGCAGCAAGAATGTATGGAATGCGACAAGCAGGCAGACGTGCAGATGGCTTTTGAGGGGGCGGCGGAACCGCTGTCCCGCAGTGGACGGGTGGACTTCGTCGGAGGGTATGCCACGGCCTGGCAGCGGTTCTCCTGCCACGCTTGTCCCGATGGTTTGCCACCTGTCTTCGCCGCCCCATGAGCCGCTCCCGGAGCGTATCGCAAAACGGGGTGGAAGCGCGCCATTTCCGGACAGACGGACAGACAGACAACACAACACGAAGCGCACGCACGCCCCACCGCCGGCAGAACCCCGCCGGCAGAACCACCGGCACCACCGGCGGCGGCACCGGTACCGACGGCGGCAGGAGCGGCATCCCCCCACGAAGTTTCGGCAGACGGAACATCCTGCTTACCTTCGCACTGCCACCCCGCCACAGGGGCACGGCGGCGCGCTCCTTGACTTGCTGTAACCAACCCGAAACCTCTACCCCCCACACACCTATTTTTTACATTCATCTTACTTTTTTTTTAACCATCTTATCATGCTGACAGAAACCTATACCGACGAACATTTCGGACACCTGCGGGTGATCCTCGGCACGGACGGCACACCGCTGT
>JALFIX010000025.1 GCA_022775105.1 Prevotella sp.
GTGACAAGCAACGAGCCTTTCTTCCAGGGGCACTTCCCCCAGGAACCAGTTATGCCTGGTGTTTTGCAGATTGAGGCAATGGCACAGTGCGGAGGCTTGTTGGTTCTCAACACACTTGAGGAACCAGAACGCTGGTCAACATACTTCATGCGCATCGATGACGTGAAGTTCCGCCAGAAAGTTGTTCCCGGAGATACACTTCTCTTTAAGGTTGACCTCCTTGCTCCCGTCCGCCACGGCATATCATCAATGAAAGGATATGTCTTTGTAGGCGACCACGTGGTGTCTGAAGCCACCTTCACCGCCCAAATTGTGAAGAACAAGTAGGCCAAATACTTAATTTTTAATTTTTATTCTTAATTAAAACAAAATGAATACAATAAGTCCAATGGCCTTTGTCCATCCCGAGGCAAAATTGGGAGACAACAATATCATAGGGCCGTTCTGCTATATAGACAAGAATACAGAGATTGGTGACAACAACAACCTCACCAACAGTGTTACTATCCATACCGGTGCCCGCATCGGTAATGGTAATGAGTTTTTTGCCGGTGCAAGCATAAGCACAAAGCCACAGGATTTAAAATTCCGTGGCGAGGAAACGCTCTGCATCATCGGCGACAACAACAGCATCCGCGAGAACGTCACCATCAGTCGCGGCACTGCCAGCAAGGGCAAGACAGTGGTAGGCAACGGCAATCTCCTTATGGAAAACATGCACATTGCCCACGACTGCGAGGTTGGCAACGGATGTATCATCGGCAACTCCACCAAGTTTGCCGGCGAAGTCGTTGTTCACGACAATGCAATCATCAGTGCAACAGTCTTGTGCCATCAGTTCTGCAACATTGGCGGATATGTTATGATTCAGGGCGGAAGCCGCTTCAGTCTCGACATACCGCCTTATGTTATTGCAGGCAAGGAGCCTACACGCTACTGCGGTATCAATATCATCGGCCTTCGCCGCCGCGGTTTCAGCAACGAAACCATCGACATGATACATGATACATATCGAATCATTTATGCCAAAGGTGTCATAAAAGAAGGTATCGAGGAAGCCCGTGCGAAATATCCTGACTCCAAGGAGGTGGAGTACATCTGCTCATTCTTCGAGAACTCCAAGCGTGGTGTCATCCGATAATTCATGTGACGTGTGACGCTTGATGAACACTCTTATAGTCATAACAGGTCCCACGGCTGTAGGCAAGACTGAATTATGCCTTGGTATCGCCGAGCAATTCGGCATACCCATAATAAATGCCGACTCCCGCCAGATATTCCGTGATATGCGCATCGGCACAGCCGCCCCCACTGAGGAGCAGCTTCGGAGAGTGAAGCATTACTTCGTGGGCAAGCTCAGCCTTGGAGACTACTACAATGCCTCGATGTTCGAACAAGAGGTCATGGAAATATTGTCCAAGGAGTTTGAGGAACGTGAAGACCACATCGCACTTATGACTGGCGGAAGCATGATGTACATTGATGCAGTATGCAACGGCATCGACGACATTCCCACCATCCATGATGACGTGAGACAATGGATGAAGCAACGTCTTGAAGACGAGGGACTTGACAGACTATGCGAAGAACTTCGCCTCATGGACCCCGAATACTATAAGATAGTTGACAGATGCAACACCCGCAGAGTGGTACACGCACTCGAAATATGTCATCAGACAGGCAACACATTCACGTCCTATCGTGTCAAGGAGCGCAAGCATCGACCCTTCGGCATAGTCAAGATAGCACTCAACCGCAACCGCGAAATCCTGTATAACAGGATAAACCGCAGGGTTGACTCCATGATATCCGACGGACTCGAAGCCGAGACAAGGCGATTGGAGCCTTATCGCCATGAGAATGCCCTCAACACGGTTGGTTACAAGGAATTATTCGACTACCTTGACGGCAAATGGTCTCTCGACGAGGCCATTGAACGCATCAAGGGCAACACCAGAAGATACGCACGCAAACAACTGACATGGTTTAAGCGCGACCCGCAAGTCAAATGGTTTGAAGCCGATGACAACAAAGAAATAATGACTTATATTTTACAGGAATGGTCAAGAATTCAGAAAACAGTCAAGCCAGCCGAGGCAACTTTCTAAGTCTCGCAGGCAGCAAGCTCCGCCGATGCGGTGCTTGGTATGCAGGATTGTACAAGGGTAAGAAATGGTATATAAAGACCCTTGTGGCATTTGTGTCATTTATTGTCGCCTTCATCTTGTATTTGGTGGCGGTCGATATCAATTTTCTATGGCTTTTCGGCAAGTCTCCAGGCTACAGTCAGATCAAGAATCCTGTCAGCAGTCAGGCATCCGAGATTTACAGTGCTGATGGCATAATGATAGGAAAATACTTCAATGAGAATCGTACTCCTGTTAAGTATGAGGAAGTGAACCCTGCATTCTGGAAAGCCCTTGTCGATACCGAAGACGAACGTTTCTACAAGCATAACGGTATTGACATCATTGGTGTTTTCGCTGCCATGAAGGATGCCGTGGTGCATCACGATGCCCGTGGAGCATCCACCATTACCCAACAGTTGGCAAAGAACCTCTTCCGCGTTCGCACCAACTACTCCACAGGACTGCTCGGTGGCATTCCCGGACTTAAGATTCTGATAATGAAGAGCAAGGAATGGATTACTGCCGTAAAGCTTGAATACATCTTCGACAAGCAGGAGATACTGACAATGTATGCCAACACGGTGGATTTCGGCTCCAACGCTTTCGGAATAAAGACTGCCTGCAAGACTTATTTCGGCACCACGCCGAAAGACCTCACCACCGACCAGGCTGCCATCCTCGTGGGTATGCTCAAGGCCACCACATATTATAATCCCCGCATCAATCCCGAGAACAGTCTTAAGCGACGCAACACCGTGCTTAACAACATGGTTGGCCACGGCGACCTTTCGCGCGAGGCTTACGACACGCTGAAGCTCAAGCCCATCACCCTCGACTACAACGTTGAGAGCAATTATGATGGTCAGGCCACATACTTCCGCGAGGCAGTGGCAAACTATCTCAAGGACTGGTGTCGCGATAATGGTTATGACCTCTATTCCAGCGGATTGAAGATTTACACCACCATCGACACTCGTATGCAGAAATATGCGGAGGCAGCCGCCATCAAGCAGATGAAGCAGGTGCAGAAGAACTTCAAGAACCATTGGGGAACCACCAATCCCTGGCAGGATGAGAAACATCAGGAGATTGCAGGATTCATCGAGGGTATAGCCGAGAGACAGCCTTGCTACAAGCGTCTTCAGGAGAGATTCCCCAATAATCCCGACTCCGTGACATACTATATGAACAAACCCCACAAGGTTAAGGTTTTCGATTATGAGAACGGCACCATTGAGATGGAGATGAGTTCAATGGACTCCATCAGGTATATGGTGAAGTTCATGCACTGCGGATTCGTGGCAATGGAACCGCAAAACGGACATGTAAAGGCATGGGTGGGCGACATCGACTTCAAGTCATGGAAATACGACAAGGTGACAGCCATGCGCCAACCAGGTTCCACATTCAAGCTCTTCGTATATACAGAGGCCATGAATCAGGGACTCACCCCTTGTGACAAACGTGTTGACTCATATTTCAGCATGAAGGTGTGGGACAGCAAACAGAAAAAAGAAGTGACATGGGCACCGACGAATGCCAACGGCTATTTCACAGGAGACTCACTCCCCTTGAAGGCAGCCTTTGCACAGAGCATCAACTCCATTGCCGTAAAACTTGGTCAGGAGTGTGGTGTGGAAAACATCGCAGCCACCGCACAAGCTATGGGTATCAAGAGCAAGCTCGACAAGACACCCTCGCTTCCTCTTGGCTCCAGCGACGTCAACCTACTTGAATTGGTCAATGCCTACTCCACCGTCATCAACGATGGCAAGACTCACGAGCCTGTTCTCGTGACTCGCATCATCGACCGCGACGGCAACGAGATTTACGTTGCTCCCACCGAACAAAAACAGGCCATCCCCTATCGCAGCGCATTCCTTGTGCGCCAACTGCTTCAGGGCGGTATGCGCGAACCTGGCGGAACAAGCATGAGCCTGTGGGGATATGTCCGAAATTTCGGAGACACTGAGTTCGGTGGCAAGACAGGAACATCCAACAACCACTCCGACGCTTGGTTCGTGGGTGTAAGCCCCAAACTTGTGGTTGGTGCATGGGTAGGCGGCGAATACCGCTGCATTCACTTCCGTACGGGAGCATTAGGCCAGGGCAGTCGCACCGCATTGCCCATCTGCGGCTATTTCCTTGAGTCAGTACTCTCTGATGCCAACTTCAAGCATTACCGTGGCAAGTTTGCCGCACCGGCAGATGAAAGCATCAAATCTTCGATGTACAACTGCTCAAGCTATTACCGCTCGCGCAAGGACACCGACTCCGTGGATGTAGATTCTCTCGCCCACCATGAGGTGGAAGTAGTGTATGACGAATTCGGCAATCCCATCCACCATAGTGGCGAGGACAATCTCCATCAGGACAAAGCCGTGGATAAGGCCCCCGCAGAGGCTACCGAGCCTAAAAATACGGAAGCAACTGAACAGAAAAAGAAGAAAAAGCCCACTTACGAGGACGTATATTTCTAAATGCAGCTCGACACTGACAATAAGGAGTGGATACAAGCCACCCAGATAATCCAATATTCCCGTCACTCGCTTTTCCTCACAGGAAAGGCGGGGACGGGTAAATCCACTTTTCTGCGCTACATCGCCAAGAACACCAAGAAGAAGACGGTAATCCTCGCACCCACGGGCATTGCCGCCATCAACGCCGGCGGTGTCACGCTCCATAGCTTTTTCCATCTGCCCTTCCATCCCTTATTGCCCACCGACATGCGCTACGACTCGCGCCACATCAGGGATACCCTCAAATACGGCAGCGACCGCATCAAGCTGCTTAAGGAGATAGAACTCATCATCATCGACGAGATCAGTATGGTGAGGGCAGACATCATCGACTTCATTGACAAGGTGCTGCGCATCTACTGCCGCAACCGCCGTGAGCCTTTCGGCGGCAAACAGCTTCTGCTCGTTGGCGACACTTTCCAGCTCGAACCTGTAATCAAGGACGACGAACGCCAACTTCTCCAGCCGTTCTACACCTCTATATATTTCTTCAATGCGAGGGTGTGGCAGGAGATGCCCCTCGTGTCAATCGAACTGAAAAAGGTATATCGGCAGAAGGACACCGAGTTTATAGGCATACTCGACCGCATACGCACCAACACTTTCAGCAGCATTGACCTCGACCGTCTCAACCTTCGCGTAGGGGCAGAACTCGACACCTCCGACTCGGCCTTGGCAATAACCCTTGCCACGCGCCGCGACACGGTGGATTATATCAACTCCAAACACCTTGAAGAACTCGAAGGCGACTCTGTGACATTCCTTGGCGCTATCAAGGGCGAGTTTCCGCTGTCCTCCCTGCCCACTCCAATGGAACTCGAAGTCAAGGTGGGAGCACAAGTAATCTTCATCAAGAACGACAAGGACAAGAGATGGGTCAATGGCACGCTCGGACGAATCACCGACATCTCCATCGAGGACGGAGTGATATGCATCGAAACCGAAGACTGCCGTGTATATCCCGTGGAACGCGAACTATGGGAAAACATGAAATACACCTTCAACGAGCAGGAAAACAAGATAGAGGAAACCCAACTTGGCACCTATACCCAGTTCCCCATCCGCTTGGCATGGGCAATCACTGTCCACAAGAGCCAGGGCCTCACCTTCCGTCAGGTCAACATCGACTTCAGCGGGGGAGCTTTTGCCGGCGGCCAGACTTACGTGGCACTCAGCCGCTGCACCTCGCTCGAAGGCATCAGCATGAAGTCACCCCTCTCTCGCCGCGATATCATCGTAAGGCACGAAGTGCTTCAGTTTGCCAACCGCTACAACGACCAGAAGCTATTCAACACAGCCATTAAGGAAGGCAAGGCAGATATGGAATACGCCGAGGCGATGAAGTCATTCGAGCGTCGCGACATGCAGGGGTGCCTCGACTGGTTCTTCAAGGCTATCCATAGCCGGTATGACATAGAAAAACCAGCCGCACGGCGACTGCTCAGGCGCAAGCTCTCGCAGATTACCCAATTGGAGGCGGAAATAGAACGTCTCAAGGAGGAGCAACGCAAGAAGGAGGATTTCCTGAAGAAACTCTCAGTGGAATACGTCTCCCTCGCCAAGGACTGTGAGAAGGAAGGATTCCGCGATGCAGCGATAGCCAACTACGAGAAAGCTCTTCAGCTATGCCCCGACAACGTGACGGCAAAAAGAAGACTAAACAAATTAAAAAAATAAATACATGTATGATGAGAAATTTATTTATTAGTACAATGATGCTTGCCACTGCAATCAACGCATCGGCACAGCAGCGACAAACCATCTCCCTCACTAACGGTTGGTCGTTCTCGCGCGACAATGTCTCATGGACTGACGTGAGGGTTCCCCACGACTGGGCCATAGCAGGTCCGTTTGACAAAAAATGGGACCTGCAGTTTGTTGCCATCGAGCAAAACGGCGAGAAGGAGAAAACCGAGAAGTCAGGACGCTCCGGCGCTCTCCCATGGATTGGCGAAGGCCACTACCGCACCACAGTTAAATTGCCCCAAGGCTACTCACGCGCCGTCCTTATGATCGACGGAGCCATGAGCCAGCCCACAGTCACCATCAACGGCAAGAAGGCGGGATTCTGGGCATACGGCTATAATGCCTTCAACATCGACGCCACGGAGTTTCTGAAGTTCGACGGCAGTGACAACGAGATTGCCGTTGACCTCAAGAATGTTGAGGAGAGCAGCCGCTGGTATCCCGGTGGCGGTCTCTATCGCCCTGTGCGCCTTCTGCTTACGGGCAAATGCCAATTTGCACCGTGGGAGACATTCGTGCGCACCGTTTCGGCTGATGCCTCCAAGGCAAGTATTGCCATCACTGCCAAGTTGCTCGACTTCCCCAAGGGCACATCCGTCACGGCTGAAATCCTTGACACCAATGGCACCAAGGTTTGCTCTGCCAACTGCGATCCCAAGAACGGTATGATTGATATCCCCTCCCTCTCAGTCAGCAATCCGAATCTATGGTCGCCTGAGTCACCTTATTTATATACACTGCGCCTATCCGCCAAGAAAGGCAACAAAAAGGTGCTCGACGAGGAGGTAACACGCTTCGGCATACGCACAATAAGCGTGTCGAAGGAAGGCGGATTCCAGCTCAATGGCGTCACGCGCAAGATTAAGGGAGTTTGCCTCCACCACGACCTCGGTCCGCTCGGAGCCGCCGAAAACAAGGCTGCCCTCATCCGCCAGATCAAGACCATGAAGGAAATGGGATGCGATGCCATCCGCACCGCCCACAACATGCCTTCCACAATGCAGATGGAGCTTTGCGACTCTCTTGGTATGATGGTTATGGCTGAGAGCTTCGACATGTGGATATATCCCAAGTGCAAGAACGGCTATGCCACCTTCTTCAAGGAATGGGCTGACAAAGATATCATCAATCTCGTGAAACACCACCGCAACCATCCCTCCATCGTGATGTGGAGCATAGGCAACGAGATTCCCGAACAGGGGAGCAAGGAAGGAGTGGAGATATCCAAGCGCCTCCAGGACCTTTGCCATGAGTATGACCCCACACGCCCTGTCACACAGGGTATGGACCGCGCTGAGGCTGCCCTTAAGTCAGGTTTTGCCCAGGTGATGGATGTACCCGGATTCAACTATCGTGTCCACAAATATGAAAACAATATCAAGCAGCTGCCCAAAGGTTTCCTCCTTGGCAGCGAGACTGCATCCACGGTAAGCTCCCGCGGTGTCTATAAGTTCCCCGTGACTGTATCTGACAAGAACACCTACCCCGACGGCCAGTGCTCCAGCTACGACACCGAATACTGCTCGTGGAGCAACCTTCCCGACGACGACTGGCGCTGTCAGGAGGACTATCCGTGGGTAATCGGAGAATTTGTATGGACAGGCTACGACTATCTCGGCGAACCCACCCCTTACGACGAGTATTGGCCAAGCCGAAGCAGCTACTTCGGCATCTGCGACCTCGCCGGACTGCCCAAGGACCGCTATTACCTGTATCGCAGCCACTGGAACACCACCTCCCACACCGTACATATCCTCCCCCACTGGACATGGCCAGGGCGCGAGGGCGAGGTGACTCCCGTGTATTGCTACACCGATGCCCCCGAGGCGGAGCTTTTCGTCAACGGCAAGAGCCAGGGACGCATCCGCAAGCAGAAGGAATCGCGCCTCGACCGTTTCCGCCTGCGCTGGAACGATGTCGTTTATGAACCAGGTGAAATCAAGGTTGTTGCCTACGGCGAAGGCGGCGAGGTCATTGGCGAGCAGTGCATAGCCACGGCATCCGAGCCTGCGGCGATGATACTTCAGTCAGACAGGAACATCCTGAATGCAGATGGACACGACCTTGCTTATGTCAATGTAAGCATGACAGATGCCGACGGCAATTTCTGCCCCACCCTCTCAGACGACCTGTCGTTTGAGGTTAGCGGGGCTGGTGTATTTGAGGCAACATGCAACGGTGATGCCACATCGCTGCAATCCTTCAAACAACCTGAGATGAAGCTCTTCAGCGGAATGGCGGTAGTCATCGTCCGCAGCAATGGTAATCAGGGCGATATCACACTGAAAGTCACCAATCGCACACGCAACATCTCCAAGATCCTCACCCTCAAAGCTCAATAAAAAAAGCGGCCTTCGGGCCGCCTTTTTTTGTATCCATAATTTCCTATTGCATGTCGTAAACCACCTTCATTATCTGCTTGCCCAATGCGTCAGCCTCCTCCATGGTCGATGCCTCGCTATACACACGTATGATAGGCTCAGTGTTTGACTTGCGCAGATGCACCCACTTGTCGGGGAATTCAATCTTCACACCGTCAATGTCGTTCACCTGCTCATTGCTGTACATCTCCTTCACCTTCACGAGGATGGCATCCACATCAGTCGAAGGAGTGAGGTCGATGCGGTTCTTGGCGATGAAATACCCAGGGAATGTGGCACGCAGTTCGCTCACCTTGCAACCCTTATGTGCCAACGACGACAGGAAAAGGGCTATACCCACCAAGGCGTCACGGCCATAATGGCTCTCGGGATAAATGACTCCACCGTTGCCTTCTCCGCCGATCACTGCTCCCACTTCCTTCATCTTGGTTGTCACGTTCACCTCTCCCACTGCGGCTGCCGTATAAATGCCGCCATGCTGCTGGGTGACATCACGCAGCGCACGTGTGCTGCTTAGATTGCTCACAGTATTTCCAGGGGTATGGGCAAGGACATAGTCGGCCACGCTGACCAAGGTGTATTCCTCTCCGAACATCCGCCCGTCCTCGCATATGAATGCGAGACGGTCAACGTCGGGGTCAACCACGATTCCGAGGTCATACGCCCCCGACTTCATCTCATCCATGATGCCGGTGAGATTCTTCTCCAACGGCTCTGGATTGTGGGCAAAATCCCCTGTAGGCTCCGCAGTAAGGAACTTATACTCAACACCTAATCTGTCTAGCAACTTGGGCAGTATCACTCCACCCACACTGTTGATGCTATCCACGCACACCTTGAATCCGGCCTTACGTATTGCCTCTTCATCCACGAGTTGAAGTTTGAGCACAGACTCAACATGACGGTCGTCAAATGAATCGTCGTCAACAATCTTTCCGAGGTTATCCACGTCAGCATATTCAAAATTCTCGCTATCGGCAATGTCCAGCACCTCGTTTCCGTCGTCCTTGGTAAGGAATTCACCTTTGGAGTTGAGTAGCTTGAGCGCATTCCACTGTCGCGGATTATGGCTTGCGGTGATGATTATGCCACCGTCAGCCTCCGACATAGTTACAGCCAGCTCCGTAGTGGGAGTTGTGGCAAGTCCAATGTTGACAACATCAAACCCCATGCCTACGAGAGTTCCGCATACGATGGATTCTACCATCTGTCCCGACATTCGAGCATCTCGCCCCACGACAATCTTTCCGCTGCCATTTTCAGTGTGCCTGCGGATGAATGTGGCGTATGCCGTGGTGAATTTTACGATATCCAGCGGATTAAGCGTGTCGCCTGTGCTGCCGCCGATGGTTCCGCGAATACCTGAAATAGACTTTATTAATGTCATAACGTTACAATTTTTTGTTCGTTTCTTTATTTCTCTTTTTCATAAGTAATCTGATAGAAACAGGGATAGACGTATGACATGGCTTGCGACGTTCCCTGTGAATGTGGCACAATCAAGCGCACCTCGGCAAGAGCCTGATCGCTTGTGGGACGGGCGAGAGTGATGTAATCAAGCGGCACAAGCCATCCCGACGGCACTGATGCGTCATAAGTGGATGCCATCACGCCACTTACGAACGAGGCTGTGTAAGTGCTGCCGTCCCTATATACCGTCATCTTGTCGTAGATATAAGAAGAGTTCATGTTTGTTAGAACGTTACCGTTAAGGAAGTCATATTCCTGGAATCTCACCAGCACGTTCACCCTCTTCTGGTTCTCTATCTTATTGCCTTCTCCCTTGCGTATTATCTGCATCCACACTCCACTCTTGCTCAGATATACATACTCATGATTTGTGGTGTCGGTGGTGCATCCTTTCAGTACAAACTCGTCCTCTGTTATTTCCCTGATATTATTTGAGGAAATAAAAATGTTAATGGCATCACGCTCCTTGTTTTTCTTGTCGCCGTATGTCTCATAGTCGTCACACGACCACAGTGCCGCAAGGATGAATGTCATGGCCATCAACTTACTCAAAAACCTGCAATCTTTCATCTTAATAAATTTTCATATTTTTCAATAGCCTTACGCGTAATTTCCACTGCCTTTTCTATAGAGCAGTCCAGCCTGCCGCCTGAAGCGTTCAAGTGACCGCCGCCGTTGAAAAACTCCGCCGCCATCTTGTTGCAGGGGAAGTCGTCCACCGAGCGCAGGCTCACCCATATCAAATTCTCACGGTCGGTGTCCTCACGCAGTGATATCGACAGTCTTGTTCCCTTTATCTGCAGTGGCATGTTCACAAGTCCCTCGGCGTCTCCCTTGATATAATGGAACCGTTCGAAATCCTCGCGTGTGAGCGTGTAGTAAGAAGCATGTCTCAGCACGTCATACTGCATTTTTTCATACAGTACATATCCCCACAGTCTCATTTTGTATTCACTTGCCACATTGAACACGTTCCGGTATATCCTGTCCTTGTCAATGCCCTTGGTGAGCAGTTGGCTGATGATGAAGAATATCTCCGGACGTGTGGAATTAAACGTAAATCCGCCTGTATCTGTCATCATGCCGCAATAGCAAGGTACGGCAAACTGCGTCCCGAGACTTTCGAATGCCCCTAACTGCCACACTAACCTGAAGACAATCTCGCATGTTGAACTCATGCCGGGATGTGAAACCGTGAGTTGACAGGGGGTATCGGGATTCAGGTGGTGGTCGATGAGCACCTTTGTGGCTTTGGCAGCCTGGATATGTTCCCCTAAGGTGCCTGTGCGTGAAAGGGTGTTGAGGTCAAGACAGAAAATTAGGTCGGCAGAAGCCACCAGCAATTCCGCTTCCTCCTTGTGTTTGTCATGGCGCAATATCTTGTCTGTGTTAGGCAGCCAGTTCAAAAAGTCGGGATACTTGTCGGGCACAATAACCCTTACGTTCTTTCCCTCCTTGGTGAGATAGTTGGCCCATGCCAATGTTGAACCGACGGCATCGCCGTCGGGGTTGACATGTCCTATGACGACGATGTCAGCTGCGGCGGCGATATAAGAGCGGAGCTGTGACAACTCCGCTTCTGACAATAAATTAATATTCACTTATAAAATGATTCTTTATTAGAACAGTTTGTTTGGATAGACACCATCGTCGATGAGACTCTGGATTCTGTCAACCACGCTCTGGCGGTCTGCAGAATAAGTCACACCAAACCACTTGCTTGTGGTGTCGAGCACCTTGACCGTGGCTGTATTCTCGTTGATGAGCTTGTTGACCATCAGCGGGATGAAGAACTCGGCCTTGAGGTTCTCCATGTTCTTCGGGTCTGACAGGAATTCCTTGAAATATGCCTCGCTGTGCTCAAAGTAGTCGGGAGTGAATCCCCACATGTTCATGGATACCGGGGTGTTGTCCTCAACGGCCACCCATTCTCCCTGCTCGTCCTTGTAGCATACAGAACCGTTGACGCGCATGATTTCCGTGCGCTCCACTACTGTGGTCAGGTTGCCTTCTGCATCCTTAGAACATATGCCACGTGCCACCGTACCGTTGTCCGACAGGGTGTTGCCCACGCGGAATCCCACCATGGCATAGTCGTTGGTGCTGCCCTCGGGAAGGTCGGCAAGGAACTTGCCTATTACCTGGAATGCGTCGCGGTTATAGAAGTCGTCGCAGTTGATTACGCAGAAAGGCTCCTTGATGACATCCTTTGCCATGAGCACGGCGTGGTTGGTGCCCCAGGGCTTCACGCGCTCTTCAGGACAATTGAATCCCTCTGGCAGTGCGTCCAGGCTCTGGAAACAAAGCTCCACTGGCACGTGTCCCTCATACTTGCTCAATATCTTGTTGCGGAAATCATCCTCGAAATCCTTGCGGATAACGAACACGATTTTGCCAAACCCTGCCTTGATGGCATCATAGATGGAGTAATCCATAATGGTCTCGCCGTTGGGGCCCAGACCGTCAAGCTGTTTCAGACCGCCGTAACGGCTTCCCATTCCGGCTGCCAAGAGTAACAATGTTGGTTTCATAACTATAAGTTGTTTTTATTGTTTTATATTATTCGGATGCAAAGTTACTGAATATTTTCCAATAAGCATTATGTTTTGCGATAATTCTTCCTTTATTTAATGTTTTTTTGTATTAATATCCCTCATAGGTAGCTATTCAGACGTATAGCCCTGAAAGGGCTTGTCAGAATGGATAGCCTATGGCGAAGTGCAGTCCGAGGGCGTCCTTGAAGCGGGGGATGTTGTAGAATCCGCTCTTGCCTGTGTCATACGGCAGGTGGAGACCGATGCCCAAGTCAAGGCGCAGCACGAAGAAGTCGAGGTCATAACGTATGCCGAATCCTGTTCCCACAGCCAGTTCCCTCCAGAAGTCCTTCAGGCGGAACACCCCGTTGTTGTCGGGGTCTGTGTTCTCGCTGTCTTCTGAGTAATAATCCTTTGTGTCCCACACGTTTCCCGCGTCCAAGAACATCGCCCCATACAGGCTGCCGAAGATGTTGAACCTGTATTCCAGGTTGGCTTCAAATTTCAGATCTCCCACACGGTCGAAGTAGTTGTAGCCCCCGTCGGTGTTCCTGTAATGCCCCGGACCTATGCTTCTCACCGTGAACGCACGTATGCTGTTGGCACCTCCCACATAGAACGACTCCGGGAACGGCGCAAACTCCGAATTGCCGTATGGAATGATTATTCCTCCAGCCACCCGTCCCACGAGCTGCGACTTGAACCCCGTCTGCCATGTCTTGCGCAGCGAGGTTGAGAGCTTCACAAACTGCGCATAGCTGATGCCGAAGAGGGTCTTGTCCGACCGCGAGAAGCTCTTGCCGAACGCAGCGTATCCCAACGACACGAGGTTTCCCGCCTCGGTGAGCGTGGCTTCCCAGTATATTGGATTCTTCAGCCACGGGTCGCTCTGATAGCTCACCGAATACTGCAGCTTGGGCACAAACATGTTGTTCATGCCGAAATAGATGGGCGAGTTTTCTATCATATCCGCCACCTCGTCGCTTGCGCTGTAGAGGCGGTTGTAGTCGATGGCAAACGGCGTGAACTCATGCCTCCAGTTGCGTGATGCCTGCACCTTGTATGTCAGCGATGGCTTCACTGTCAGCAGCTTGTAGTAGTTGGCGCGGTTGCGCAGGTTTACGCTCACAGCCAGCACCGTGGATGGGGGCGAGTGGAAACGCCTCCGCTTCAGCAGTCCGAACGCCTCGATTCGCGGATATTCCAACGACAGTTCCCCACCGTATTCATAGCTGTTGATGCTCGTCTTGTCCGTTCCCGTGCCAGCCGTCTGCCATTCATACGAGCCGAACAGCTTCATGTTGAGTTTCTCGCCCCCGCGGAAGGCGTTCCTCTTGGTGAGTCCGAGCACCAACCCCGGTCCCTTGCGGCTGTCGCTCTTCATGGTGAAGTTGGTCTCCAATGCCACGTCGTACGGCTTGTCAAGCACACAGTTCAGTATCATGTCGAGCGTGTCACATTCCGCCGTGGTGTCGCGCGGTGCAAACGAGAAGGATGTCATGGTGAACAGTCCCATACTGTTGAGCACCGACGCCGACTCGTTCAGGTCGCTCTGCCTGAACAGGTTTCCCCTCGTCAGACTGAGGTCTTTGCGTATTGCCCTTGCTCGCATGGGGCTTCGCTTTCCGCCGTGGATAACCGTGATGTTCCGTCTCACCACCGTGTCGGTGAGCTGTTCGGTGATGTTGCGGCGCATCTGTATCTTCATCCTGCCCAAATACCACTGCCTCTGTGCCTCGGCGGGCATGTCGGCTATGGGTTGCAGCCTCACCTCCACCTTCCCCGGATTGTTGAGCGAGTCGGCGAGGTATATGGCATAGTCAGGACGGTAGTAATAGTAGCCGTTCTCCCGCAGGAGCGTGCTGATTCGGTTGCGCTCCTCGTCGAGCGATGATGTTGAGAACGGGCTTCCTCCATGTATCTTACATTCCGCCATGCCCTTGCGTATCAGGCTGTCCATGCCTGCGTTGAACTTATAGTGCTTGAGCGTGTCTATGGTGTATAGCTCCCCCGTTGAGATATCGTATCCCACCCTTGCCTTTTTCGGGTTTGACTGCTGAATGACCTTGCTTTCCACCTTGGCGTTGAAGAATCCGTATGACCTCAGCAGGTTCTGCGCCACCAAGGCGCGCGTGGTGGGATTCACGGTGCTTATGAGTATCGGCTCTCGTCCGAACTTGTCCCTCATCCATTTTCCGAATCCCTTCTCCCTGTCGGCATACTTGTTGTATATACCTAATCTCATCTGCAGCGGGTTGCGCATATAGAAACTGCCGAACACCGCACCGTTGGGGGCGCACCCGATGGCAGCCTCCACCTCCTCCTTCACCGTGTCCATATATCCTGCATATCGCGATGCCACGGTATCGGTGTATTGTATGGGCGTCATTCCCACATACAGCACCTCGTCCTCAGGCAGGTTGCTTGTGGTGCTGCACGATGCCGCCACAATTACGATGGCGGCTGTCATGATGGCCTTCAGTGACTTATTTCTTGTTCTCATCATTTGGCTTTACATTGGTTGTGTCCTTGGGGGCTGTCTTTTTCCCCGTGTTGAAGCGGAAGAGGTCGGTCAGGTTGTCCAACTTTCTCCTCCACACGAAACCAGCTCCGTATTCCGATATTCTCTCGTCCATGAAGTCGGTCTTGTTCTTGTCGTAGAACAGTCGCACATAGCGCATTGCCGACTGGTCGAGGCGGTATTCCAGTGATACATTGTCGATGAATGTATTGTCTTGCTCTGTTGTCGAAGCCTTGCCCGACGAGACGCTTCCCCCGATGACAAAGTTGAAGCGGTTGTTCCAGAAGTGCTTCGCGAACTTGAACGAGTAGTCGGTGTAGGTCTGTCCCGAGGCATTTGCGTTCTGCTCCATGCCGAGGCTCAGGTCGAAGGTGCTCATCGCGCTCTGCGTGATGTTGTTTATCTCTCCCTGCAGGAATGCGTTGAGGGCGTCGTTCATGGTCATGTTGCTGCTCGATTCCCCGCTGAGATACATTCCCGTGGTGAGCATCGTCACAGCCAGTTTTCCCCTTTCCTCCATGCCCATCGTCGCCAGTTCGTTCTTCATCGCCATATCCTCAGGCGCGTCGAGCGTGAACTCCAGTCCCATGTCGCTCAGTGTCTTGGTGACCTTCACTCCGCAGTTGAACGCCACGCTGCGGTTGCTTCCTCCCTCCGAGACGAGAGCCTTCACCCTCTCCGTGGCGGTGATGTTCAGTCGCGGGTTCATAATGTCGCCCGAGAATTCCACATAGCTGCCCTCGCCGATGGTGAAGGTCTTCAGCGGTATCACGGGCAACTGGTATTTCATCTCGCCGCTGTTGATGGTGTATCGTCCGAAGAGCTGCATTCCGTCGAAGTCGGTATATGTCATGCGCAGCTCTCCTCCTCCCTCCACGTTCACGTAGTTCGACTGGTCGGGATTGAGCATACACTTGATTCTGGCTCCCTGCTCCACGTTCATCATCAGCAGCATGTCGAGTCCGTTCACCTGCGGCTTCGTGGTCTTATACACCTTGGTGGTGTCGCTGAAGTCGGTGAATGTCACCAGTTCGCTGAGCCTGTCGCTTGTGTTCAGCGGCGAGTCGCGCAGTATGTATGTCATGTTGGTCGAACCGAGCACGTCAAGCGTTCCCCTCATGCTCAGTTCTTCGAGGGGTCCCTTCGCCAAGGCGCGGAAATTGACGAACGCCTTGCCGTAAGCCACCGACTGCGACGATTTCTTTGCACTGATAATCTGATAGTTGTCCGCCTTCATCTGCAGGTTTATAGTTATGCGCTCAGGACGCGAGAAATCCACGTTGCCATACACCGTCAGCGGACTGTCGTTGTCGCCGTAGAGCGTGTAGTTCTCAAGCAGCAGGTTGCTGCCCACAATCCTCACGGGGTCGTCGTCGCATCTCATCACCACTCCGTAGGGCACGCTCTTGACGTAGGTTGAGTCAAGCTGCAGCTCACCGTTGACCTGAGGGCTTGCCAGCGGGCCCGCCACGGTGAGGTGTCCCTCGGCATATCCGTCGAAACCTATCAGCTGGTCGGGCACGAATCCGTTTATCAGCGACAACGGCGTGCGCATGAGGTCGAGCGTGGCGTCGAGATAGCCGTCGCCACTGTTGTCATACACACCGCTGAGCAGTCCTATTTCCTTGCCGTTGCGCAGTATGTTTGCCTCCACCCTGTGACGGTCCGGTCCGTCCTGCAGATACACAAACTCGCTGCTGATATCGCCCATGGGCATCTTCTCGTATGCCATTCCTCCCACGCTCATGTCCGACACCACGGATATCTGCTTTTCGGCATCCTGCATGAGGTGGAAGTCGCCGTTCATCATTCCCGACAACTGCGGCATGAACGGCATCACAGCCGTCACCTGCCCTATGTTGAGCTTGTTGATGCTCACGGTGAGGTCTTGCAGCATGGTGGGGTCTTCCCTCTCGCTGAACACCTTCACACCGGTGCCGTCCTCGGCGATGAGATCGACCTTGGCGTCCACCCTGCCGTCGCGCCCGAGGAACACGTAGTTGTCCTCGTTGAGCTGAAATGTCTTGTAGCCTATCAGCGGCGTGTATGGCGTCATGTGCACGTTGATGCCGCTGTCGCACATCTCCGCCATCATTCCCATATCCAGTCCCTTGGTGTCGTGTTTGTCGTAGAACTGCGCGTCGGCACCCACCCTCTTTCCGTCGAGGTATCCGTTGACCACCGACTTGAACACTAGCCTCGGGTTGCGCTTGTTGTTCTGCACGAGCAGGCGGAAGTTAACCCTCGTGGAGTCCTGGCGTATGCCGAACCTAACGGTGTCTATGGGTATGCTGTCCACGGTCATCTTGTATATGTGTCCGCGTCCTCCCATTCCGCGCTGTGGCGACGAGCGGAAGTTTATCGATAGGTTTTGGAAGTCAAATCCCTTGTATCTCAGCATGTTGGCTATTGGATTGTCGTTGCCGCTCTCCACCCTCAGGCTGAGCGTTGGCAGCAGTTCGCGCAACTGCTCCTCGTCGATCACCTTCTCCCTTCGCTGCTGCTCCACCTTTGCCATTAGCCTCTCCACCTGCTTCATCAGCAGCTCATATCCTCCGCGTGCCTTCAGGTCGAGCTGCAGGTTGCCGCTGTTGGCTTTTGCCCATGTGGTGTCGGGGGAGGTGTGTATGTCGAGTTCAAGGTCCTTGGGGCGGTATGTCTTCTTCTCGGTGCGCATGGTGAGGTCGTTGATGATTGCCTGCAGGCTGTGGCTCTGATTGAGGTCGGAGGCTATGTCCACGTGTGCGCACATTGATGTCACGAATGGTTTCTCCATCAGCCTCATTGCCTGGAAGTCAGCCCATCTCAGGTCAGTGGCAAGCGTTGCGTCGATGCGCTTTCTCGACAGCAGTGCGTCCACCGACACTGTTCCGTCCAATATCTCGTTGTTGCTGTCGAGCGTCACCTTTCCCCTTCCGTTGCTCACCTCTGCCCTCAATGCGGTGTTGTCCAGGCTCAGGTGTCCGTATGTCAGTGCCTCCAACCTTGCCTCGGCGCTCATCCTCGTCCTGCCGTCCAGGGGGTTGAATCCCTTGCCGTCCATCTTCATCGAGCATGTCAGTGTGCCGATTGAATCGCGCGGCATGAAGTGCCTGATGTTCAGTCGGTTTATCCTTGCTTCGGCTGAGTATGCCGCCGCGGTGTGGTTGTATTTTCCTTTCGCCGTCACTGTTCCCCGTCCTTCCGTTATCCTCATTTCTGCCGCATACACCTGTCGGTCTGCCTTCACGCGCGCGTTCATTGTTATATTTTTGGGTATGCGCACGCCCGCAGGCATCGGTGCCAGTGCCGTGGCGAATCCCAAGTCGTAGGTCGTGGCCCTCAGCTTCATCTCCGCCTTCATGCGGCTTATGTCCATAGGCTCGGTGGCATAGCCCTCAGCGAAGAGCTTGAACGCCGTGGGCAGGCTCACGTCGAGTCCGATGACGCGCGCTTCGCGCATGTTGCCGTTGAGCGACAGCTTCACACTGAGCGGACGGTTGGGATAGCGCCTTACAAACTGCTGCGGCATGTCGCCCGCAAAGCGCATGATGTCCTGCTTGCCCAATTCGGCAAACAGGCGCAAATAGATGTTTCCGGGGTTCTTCTCGTCGAAGGCGTTGAGGTCCATGTCACACTCCACGCGCAAGTCCGAGTCGGGAGTCCTCAGTGTCATGCGCGGCACAAACACCTTCGCCGAATCCATCACCACGGCTCCCTCCAAGCTGCTCATCTCTATGCCGCTCTTCTCCTTCATCGCGCACTCCACAATCTTCAGATAGGCATTGGGCGCGCAATAATATATTGAATCCACATCCACTCTTATATCACTGAGTGCCACGTGGTTATAGTCAAGTCCTTTTAGTCGTGGCTGCCACACGTTGTCGTATCTTACCTCTCCCCCGGTCCATCTCAGCCTCTCCACGGCGTAACTCTCGCGGGCGAGGTCAAACTCTCCTCCCTCAATCATCGCCTTGCCGAGATAGGCATACATCTGTAGCGTGTCGCCGGGGAGATGCACCTTCACTCCCGTGTCCTCGATGTCCACCTTCCTCACCTTGACGAGGAAATTGGCGGGAGCCTCGGTGGTGTCCTTCT
>JALFIX010000190.1 GCA_022775105.1 Prevotella sp.
GGCTTACATAAAGTAAAGCCCCTACAGCGGATGGATTCTCGACAATTTTTACTTCCGAAAGTTGATTTATCTTAAATGAATACACCCTGTTTTCTAATAATTTGCAATAAGTTGTAACCCTTGCCTTCGATAAAAAGGGAATTTTTTGTCAGAACTAACAAGCGTCATCCGATGAGATAAGGCCTGTGCAATAATGATATGATCATATGGGTCTTTATGTTCTTGCGTTTCGTTTATTTCAAGTTCTGCAAGAGTGCGAATGACATGTTCGTCAATATTGTCAATCACTACAGAGGGATCATGTAGAACGAACTCAATCATCTGCGTCTCATTCTTCCATATATTAGAAAGTAGGCATTTGGTACGAAATGCAATAATTAATTCCTGCAAACTGATAATGCTCAGATATTTTAGATTTTCGACATCTTCTATTATGGCACGTACATTACTTGTCAGGGAACTGGTGTCGCTGACCATATAAACATAAATATTTGTATCAAGAAGAATCTCATCAGTCCAATAGTTTCGGATCAACAATTGTAATACTTCCTTGAGTAGCCTCGTAGTACTTCCAAAACTCTCTGGCTCTTTCCTCTTTTTCTTGTTTACTCATAATGCAAAAACTTTAAATAAAAACCTGATGCAAAGATAGGTAATTATTTTCATTCATCCAAACTAAGCACTTATAAATAATATTTTTAAAAGCTATGGAATATTTATAGGGTCTTACATCAGTCGCCATAAAATGTTCCGTCTTCATCGCCACTCATATTAGAGTTTGACGAACCGCTGTAGATTTCTGACCCTGCCAGCAGCACAGGCTTTTCACGATGGAATTATCACTTCCGAGACTTGTAAAAAAAAATATGCGGACGCCTTTGGGAGCGTGGGCGTCCCGCCCGCGGCCTGCCGAGAAAACATTTATCTTCCCTCTGCGATGTCTTTTGATTACTCTCTACGCTGGCCGCAGGCGGGACGCCTGCGCTCCCAGAGGTATCCGCTGAGGTTCTTATGACCACAGATTAGCACAGATTCAGAGCCATTGGCTCGGATTATTTTAAGATTGAAAGATTGAAATACTAAAAATCTGTGTTAATCTGTGATAATCTGTGGACAAAAAAACAACATTTTCTTTAATTTGCGGTACATTTGCGGTGATTCGCGTTCTAAACAACTTCTCTTGTGAACGTGAATTGCCATGAATTGACCGTGAATTTTCGTAAAATAACATTTTCTTTAATTTGCGGTACATTGCGGTGATTCGCGTTCTAAACAACATCATCTTGGAACAATATTCATGTTGCGGTCTATCAAACGACATTCATTTGTCGTACTGTCATAGTAATATCGCTCACATTCAAGGCTATCTGAACCAAAATTAATGAGCATCCCTATGGGATTCTTTGTCAATCGAAGGTAGTTGAATAACTGGAATCTGTGTTCGGGACATATCTCGCTCGTTGACTTCAATTCCAATATAACTTCATTTACGACAATGTCCATGCGATATGACTTCTTCATTTGCCTTCCCTTGTAGAAGCAAAGTAGTTCTTTCTCTGATTCTGGTTGAAAACCTTTATCAGATAATTCCATACACATAGCCTCATTGTATATCGGTTCCAAAAGCCCACCACCAAGTTCCCGATGAACCGTCATGGCGGCACCGATGATGTTGTACACTATATCTTTATATCTCTTAATATCCATATATTAATTATTTTCGGCAAATTTACGGTAAATTCACGATAATTCGCGTTCAATTTATTATCTTTAAACCGTGATTTCGCCTGAACCGTAGCAGCGGTGATGCTCAGCGTCATATACCACGCAGAACTGGCCGGGGGCTACGCCGTGGATCTTCTCACGGCTGTGGATGATGTAGGAATTGTCGCCCGTCGGCTCCACCGTGGCCTCATGCCACTCGGGGGTGTGGCGAATCTTGAACGTAATGCGCCCGGGCAACGTGCGCTCGGTGAGATAATGGAAGTCATGCACGGGGAAATCCTGCTTGTAGGCGGTCTGCGGGTCGTAGCCGTGGGAGACATACAGGATGTTGTTCCCCACGTCCTTCTTTACCACAAACCATGGGCCTCCGCCGAATCCCAAGCCCTTGCGCTGTCCGATGGTGTGAAACCACAAACCCTTGTGCTCGCCTATCCTCCGGCCCGTCTCAAGCTCAATCACATCGCCGGGGTTGTCGCCGAGATAACGCTCGATGTATTCATTATAGTTTATCTTGCCAAGGAAACAGATGCCTTGCGAGTCCTTTCGCTTTGCGTTGATGAGATGTTCGCGTTCGGCTATGGCGCGCACCTCGTCTTTCATATAATGCCCGATGGGAAAGAGGGCTTTCTCTAATTGCCAGTCGTATATCTGGGCGAGGAAGTCGGTCTGGTCCTTCACGGGGTCGGGACTGGTGGTGAGCCATTTCCTGCCGTCGATAATCTCGGTCTGGGCGTAATGTCCTGTGGCTATGAAGTCGTACTCATGTCCTCGTTTTTCGTGGAATGCGCCGAACTTGATAAGTCGGTTGCACATCACGTCGGGGTTGGGCGTGAAACCACTCTTCACCTTTTCCATGGTATATCGTGTGACGTTGTCCCAATACTCGCGATGGCAATCCACGACTTCGAGCTTACAGCCATAGCGTCGTGCCACGGCAGTAGCCATCTCGAGGTCTTCCTCGGAGGAGCAGTCCCACTCCTCCTTTTCCTCGGGACCTATCTTTATATAGAAGCAATCGGGATGCAGTCCCTGACGCGCCAATTCATAAACCACGACCGAGCTGTCAACACCTCCTGACAATAATACTGCAATCTTCTTCATACATTTATTATTTTTAAACACAAAGAAATTTCGTAAGGATTTCAATCCTTACGATACTTCCCCTCCTCCTTGTCCTCGAGCATGCTGAGATACGACTGATAGCGGCTGGCGGCTATGTAATGCTCCTCAACGGCCTTGAGCACGGCGCAGCCTGGCTCATGGGTGTGGGTGCAGTTGCTGAAACGGCAGTCCTTGGAGAAATGGAATATCTCCTTGAAATAACTTGTCAGCTCCTCGCGCTCGATGTCGAACGTGCCGAAACCCTTGATGCCCGGGGTGTCGATGAGATAACCACCGGCGGGAAGGGCAAGCATCTCACTGAACGTGGTTGTGTGCATACCCGTGTTATGCGCGTCGGAAATCTCTGACGTGCGGAGATTGGCATCGGGCAGAAGGCAGTTGATGAGAGTGGATTTCCCCACTCCACTGTTGCCGCTGAGCACGGTTATCTTGCCGTCGAGCAGCGGGCGCAAGGCATCCACGCCGTCGCCCTCCTGCGCCGAAATCCTATGACATTCATAACCTACGGTCTCATATAGATTGACCATCATGTCGAGATAGCGCAGCTCGTCGTCATCCAGCATGTCCACCTTGTTGAACACCAATATCACGGGCACGCGGTAAGCCTCGGCAGAGGCGAGGAAGCGGTCGATGAAAGTGGTGGAGGTCTGGGGATAGTTCACCGTCACCACGAGCATTGCCTGATCCACATTGGCTGCGATGATATGGCTCTGCTTGGAGAGGTTTGACGCCTTACGGATGATATAGTTACGACGGTCCTCTATGGCTGTAATAAAGGCCGTACCCTCCTGGTTGGGCACCACCGTCACCCTGTC
>JALFIX010000222.1 GCA_022775105.1 Prevotella sp.
TATAGAATGGAAAATCGAAAAACAATCTTTAAAAAGAAAAAGGAGGTGTAAAGCGAGAAGAGTATATTGATGTATATCAAGAAATATAGGTGATGCATTTACTTTACGAAAAATTGATGCATTTAAACTTGCATGTTACAACCATATACTCAGGGTATTGTCATCCCCTAACGTTAAAGTATTCTAATGTTATAAAAATACCTATCCTAATGTTTGGTGGACAGGTATTTTCATTGTATCTTTGTAGCGCTTTATAACTCTATTCCTCATTGCGGAATGTCTGTTCCCCACTGCGGAACAGACGTTCTCCATTGGAGAATATATATTCCGCAGTGGGGAACAGACAACGTAAGCACTGTCTTGTCACATTCCAAATAGCCTTCGTTATACATAATATAATAGGTAGGATGAGACATTAAGACAGGGCAAACTGAGAAGAAAATAACAGATGTTGAATCAAATAAATAATTAGAGCTATGGCAAAGTATATTCTTAAGGAAATGAACGACGTGAGAAATACCGGAGAGCGCAAGGTATATCCGAAGTTGGTGGTGAACTACACCGTGGGTAAAGACGAATTTGTAGATAGGGTTCAGAAGCATCTGCGCGCCATCGACAAGGGAGTGGTCATCGCAGTGACCACTGGTGTAGCCGACGTGCTGGCGGAGTTGCTCTCCGAGGGATGCAACGTGACGATTGACGAGATAGGCACATTCTCAACATCGTTGCGGTTTTTTGACGAAAAGCCCACGGAGATTGAATCCGATGACGACAGTATGGCTTATCGTCGTGTAGGCGTGAAGGACATAAACTTCAAGACTGCCGCCGAACTGAAGACTAAAGTGGAGCGCAGAACCAAGTTCACGCGTGAGATGTCGGGAGTAAAGAAGTTAAAGAAGAATCTGTTCACGCCCGAGGAGCGCATTGCCAATGCCCTGCAAATCATCGACAACAAAGGTTTCTTCACTCTATCGGAATATGCCCAGGCCAACAACCTCTCGCGCACCGTGGCCTCCAAGGAACTCGCGGCGCTGACTGCCGACCACACCTCGCCAATAGTAACATCAGGACGAGGCACGCACAAAGTGTGGGTGAGGAGGATAATGAAGTAACTCGACTTTCGGAAATTGAATAAATAAACAAAGCTGCAACGGAGATACCCCCGCCGCAGCTTGTGCAATCCAGTAAAGTCAACTACTTCTCACTAACCTATCATACTAACAATCTATTACCTAATAAACTAAAAACCAATAACTAACCTAAAACAATCTGCTGCAAAGTTAAGGCAAAATACCTTAATATGCAACGATGGAAGAGTTTTTTTATTTCATTGTGTCATATTATTGACATATATCAACACTAATTGCGCCAAAAACGGCACGTAATGTCCATAAAGTCGTCACCAGAGGCTCTCTTGTAAAGGCGCTGGTTGGTGGTGCGGTCTTTAAGGCATCCTTTCTCAGCAATGTACGGTCCCAACTTCACATAGTCGAAGTTTAACTTGTCAACCTTGGGAGACAATTTGCTGCGTCCGCTATACCAGGCTATCTTCAGCATGGGGTATTCGCGGCGAAGGAACTTGGCAAGGGTGTTGACATAATCCGGCTCGGCATCACCTCCCATGAAGCACACACAAGTGATGTCGTCGGAATAGCCCTTGATGAGATAGTCAAGTTCCATCGCCGTGAGCGGCGTGCCTATATTCTCCCACAGGTATTGGCTATGGCAGCCCGGGCACCTGCAAGGACAATTGGAGAGGTTGATGGAGAGGGTGACCTCGTCGGGAATCTCCTGGAAGACCACCCCCGTATTTACATATTTCAGCATAGCAGAACCTTCAATATTTCAATATTTCAATTCCCCATCACGGCATAGTGCCTGCGTCCCGCCTCCTGCTGGCGTGCCTCAGAGAAATTGCTCACTCTCTTGAGATAGCCAATGATGCGGGTCATATAGTCGATGTTCTTGGAATGGCAATGCGGGCACTCCTTGAGATAGCGCTTGTCGATGTTGCCGCAGTCATTGCAGATGGTGTTCGGCACATTGAAGGTGAAATAGTTGCAACCCTCCTTGGCTGCCACCTTCAGAAGCTGGCGATACTGCTGCTTGGACAGGTGCTCCTCCAAGTTCATGTGCAGGGCCGAACCGCCTGTAAGATGCTCGATATACGGGGCGCCATGGAGCTTGAACTTCTCGATGATGTCTGTATTCGGGTCCTCCACGATATAGAAATAGCTGTTGTAGCAATCGCGGGGAACGAAATAGCCGTCTTCCCTATCCCACTTGGCATGCTTCACTCCGACGTTCTCGGCCGGTATCATCTCGCAGTTGAACAGCACATCCTTGGTGCGATAGAGCTTGTTATACTTCTCGACAAGCCCGAGAACTGTCTGCACAAACTTCAGGTAATCGGGATTGTTTGAAATCTTCAGACCGCAGAACTCTGCCGCCTCGACAAGTCCATTGACTCCGATGGTGAGATACTGGCGCGACATATTGATATATCCTGCATCAAAGAGCGGGAGCATACCGTGGGACTGGAGGTCCTTGAGGTTCTCGTTGTATGCCAACTGCACCTTGTGGCAGAGGTCGATGACTGAGGACAGATATTCCTTATAGTCAATCTTGTTGTTTATGGCATACTGGATGCAACGGTTGAGATTGACCGTAAGGACACTCTTCGAACCGGTTGACACGCCTCCGGCTCCGAGGGTATAGCTGAACCCGTTGTCCTGAATCTCATTGCGCAATCTACAGCAGCTCGACAGCGAGTCGGCATTGTCGCTCATATATGTGAAGAACGAATGTCCCTCGCTATACATCTCCGCCGTGAAATCACCCCACTCCTTGTCTATCACATCACCGTCGTGGCTCAGCAGTGCCATGGTTTCCACGGGGAAGGTAAGCACGGTCTTGGTGCGCTCCTTGTTGAACCACTTCATGAATCGCTTCTGAAGCCATGACAGACCGTCCCAGTCTGGCTGGGAGCCGTCGGGGAAATAGAAGTTGCCGAAAAGGCTCTCGAAGTAGGGTTTGTCATAATAGGCTATGTTCCAGAACACTGCCTGGTAGTTGCGGGCTCCCGTGGGCTGGTTGATAGAATATACAATCTGCTCGAAGCAGTCGGTTATCACCTTGTCAATGGTGCGCTGCTTGAGCGAGAGGTCAACCACCTTGTCCGCCTCCTTGTAATAGTCCTTGCCGTATTCCTTGCCTATAAAATAATTAAGGTACATGAGGAACTCGGGAGTGGCACAAGCGCCACTGAGCATACTCGACACCATGAACACCATGTTGACAAATCCGCCACAGAACGACTTGAGGTTGGTGGGGGCTGTGGAGTTACCGCCTATGGAGGTGGTGCCGCCTATGAGCCATGGATACATAGTGATTGACGCACAATAGTTGGCAAGGCTTGTCTCGTCGTTCTTATATATAAAATGATGTGTAAGCAGGTCGATATACTTCTCCGACATCTCCTTTCCGTACATTTTCTTTATGCGGTCGGTGAGAAGGCGACGGTTCAGGCGTATGAAGTTCGACTTGGGAAGCTCGCCGATGAGGGTGGCGATATTCTTGTGCTCAACATTGGCATTGGCGTCGTACTTGGAGCCGGTTGCGGCATTGGCAGCCTCGCAATAGTCAGCCAAAAACTTCAGCTTGTCCATCGTCTCGCGGTCTTCGGTGTGACGCTGGCGATAGAGCATGAATGACTTTGCCACCTTGTAGAAGCCTTCCTTCATGAGTGCCTCTTCCACCTGGTTCTGTATGTCTTCCACCTTGATACCCTCATGGATGTCAAGATGGCTTATGATCTTGGATATCAGGCCTAAGTCGGCATTTACTTCCACAGACTCGAATGCCTTTACGATGGCATTCATTATCTTGTCGAGCGAGAACTTGTCCTTTGAACCGTCTCTTTTGGTAATTGTAAAGCTTTTAATTTCCATTATTATGTTTTGACTATTCTTATTCGTTTTGGAAAACTTTTGGAGATTTCAAAAATCAAAAGTTGTCCGTTTTGGAAAACTTTGACTCCAAATTGTCTCCTGTTGTATTTCTCTTTTGTTTTACTTTTAGCGGCTGCAAAGGTACAACAAAATAATGGAAAGTAGTGTAAACTTTTACGAATATCTTTTCTTAAAAAAAGCAAAAGGTAATTATCATCAACTGATAACTGCCTTTTGCCCAATACTATATATAGCGTATCTTATAGTTTTACGGAAGATATGTCAACGAGTCCGTTGACAATGGCGTAAATCGTGAGTCCCGCAGAGGAGTGAATCTGAAGTTTGCGCGCTATATTCCTGCGGTGTGTGATAACTGTGTTCACCGAAATGAAAAGATGGTCAGCTATTTGCTTGTTCGACATTCCTTGCACAAGTGCCACAACGACATCCTTTTCCCTGTCTGACAATTGCTCGTTCATCTCGCCCGCCTTGGGGAACACCATCGACGTGATGTTCTTGGCCACTGAGTCCTTGCGGAGTTTCTGCTCAAGTTTCCGGATGGCGGGAACAAAGATATTGTCTTCCACAGAAGCGTGGAGGTTAAGCCATTCCTCATTATTATATATACCATAGAGTGTGGCTGTCAACTTGTTGTTGCGCTGCGAGTCTCCCGGCAGATACTTCAGGATAATGTCCTTGAGCTCCTTGAGTTTCTGGTCAGTCTGACCGTGTTTCTTTGAGAAGGTCTCGATGTCATAGTCTCCGCGCACCTCGTCGTTGAGCAATGCGTTGACGTAGGGGAAAAGCATTTTCTCCTCGTATTTCATGTGCTTGCGTATCTCGCGCGCATACTCATCATAGAAGTTCATTATCAGATGACCCACCCCGTCTTCCTCGTTGATGGACTCCTGCAGTTCGCGCCGGATGGAGGGCAACTGGTAGTCGAGATAATAAACATGGCACGCCTGAAGATAATGGAGAAGAGTCGGGACGGAAAGACGTTCGGCGTCGTCGGCATTATAGTAGCCATTGATGGTATAGTTGACCACTGCCAGGAATGTATAGGTATCTACCCCATTGTCCTGGCAGGTCTCGTTGACAGTCTTGTCGCCGAAACCGAGATTGATTCCGAAACAGCCGAGCGACTGCAACACGTTGTAGTTGTCGCGGATAAGGGATATCATCTTGTCGTCCGCCTCATATACCTTGTGATTCTTCATATCTCTTGGGATTTTAAATGAATTTCGCTGCAAAGATAATGCTTTTTTTTGAATTGCACAATAACAATTTGTTGGTATTTTCAATGTATTATTGTTTTTTATATCGCATTAATTAGGTATGTCTAACATAATAACTATTCAGCTGGTATAATTTTAAACACAAAGACACGAAGAAACAAAGCATTTTTCGCTTACGTGAAGATACTATGAGCAGCAAAGCTGCTTACAAAGCCCACAAAGTTTTCCCACTGCAAGCCTTTGTGGCGACTTTTAAGTCGCTTGTTGTCTTTGTATCTAAATAAAAACTTCGTTTCTTTGTGTCTTTGTGTTCTAAAATATAGGATTAGCAGAAAAGTCACCTTACATATAATCAATAATTAAAAAACATTAATTACAAAAAGGCTTTATCGGATATTATGGCTTTTTTTTACGTTAATCCTATATTACACATCTATTTTATTTGGATATTGTCGATAAAATACCTAATTTTGCAGCGACAAAACTTTATAATATGGATATCAAGAAACTAATGGTCGCGTCGGCACTATTGATGTCGATGACGACAATGGCGCAAACGGGCAAGGGAGGGACTTGGACTCTCGACGACTGCCTGAATTATGCCATCAAGAACAACATCTCGTTGCAAAAACAGCAACTGAGCAGACTATCGGCCGTGGAGGACGTGAAACAGTCGCAAAAGGCACTGTTGCCAACTCTCAGCGCCAACACATCACAAATGTTCGGTTGGAGACCTTGGATTAATGACCAAACCACCACGGTGGCAAATGGAACGGTGACCAACAAAATCAGCAAGACCTACTACAACGGCAGCTATGGGGTGAACGCCAACTGGACAGTGTGGAACGGAAACCGCAACCGAAACACCATCAAGCTAAACCAGCTGACGGAACAAAAGGCGGAGAAGGATTCAGCTGCCACAGCACTGCAACTGAAAGAGCAGATTGCATCGCTATATGTGCAGATACTGTATCTGACAGAGGCTGTTGCGGTGAACAAGCAGACTCTCGAAACAAGCATCAAAAACGAGGAAAGAGGAAAGACCATGCTTGAAGTGGGTAAAATGTCAAAGGCTGACCTCGCACAACTGACGGCACAGAGGGCACAGGACGAATATTACATCGTGAATGCCCAAAGCCAGATTGCCACGGCAAAGAAGAATCTCAAGCAACTCCTGGAAATAACCAACAACGAGGAATTTGAGATTTACATACCGGAGGACATCGCCGAGACTAACGACCAAAAGGCTCTTGAGGCTATCCCAAATCTCAACGAGACATACCAAGCGGCTTTGGCATCACGACCAGAGATTGCATCCGCACAACTGTCCATCAAAAGCAGCGAGCTAAATCTTGCCATTGCCAAAGCCGGAAAACTGCCGACAATAGGTATCAACGGAAGCATCGGCACAAGCTCTTCGTCGATGAGCGACCGTGCATGGGATCAGCAGATTAAGACTAACTTAGACGCTGGCGTGGGCTTGTCGCTCAGTGTACCAATCTTTGACGGAAGACAGACAAAGACCGCCGTGAACAAGGCTGTGCTGCAAAGAAGGCAGGCTGAACTTGACCTCATGGACAACCAGAAACAAATATGGAACACTATCGAGGGATACTGGATTGAGGCAACTACCAACCAGCAGAAATTCCGCTCGGCACAGGTGAGCGTCGAAAGCCAGCAGGCAAGCTATGACCTGCTCAGCGAACAGTTTAATCTCGGACTCAAGAACATAGTGGAACTAATGACGGGGAAGACTAATCTACTTAATGCCCAGCAGGAAAAGCTTCAGAGCAAGTATATGACCATCCTTGACATCCAGATGCTCAAGTTCTACGCTTCTGCATCATCCGACGCTTCCACATTATAATAAAAATAAAAATAAAAAGATATATAAGGTATATGAAAAAGATCAGCAAAGTATGGTTAGCCGCAGGAGCCATCATCATCATTGCCATCGTAGTATGGCTTTTCTCAGGCGGTAAGGAAGAGAAACAGACAAGTTTCTCATTTGACAAGGCAGCTCCAGCAAATATTCAGATAGGTGTGACTGCCACCGGTACTATCGAACCTGTGACTTCAGTCACTGTGGGTACGCAGGTGTCGGGTATTGTCAGCAGAATTTATGTTGACTACAACAGTGAGGTTAAGAAGGGACAGGTCATCGCTGAACTGGACAAGACCAATCTCACCAGTGAACTCAACACTGCCAAGGCAAACCTCGCAAGCGCACAGAGTTCACTCAACTACGAGACTGACAACTATAAACGCTACAAGACCCTATACACCAAGGGATTAGTGAGCGCGGATGAATATGAGTCGGCAAAACTGTCATACGAAAAGGCCCTGCAGACCGTAGTGTCATCAAAGGAACAACTCGCCAAGGCCCAGACTAACCTGGGATATGCCACCATCACATCGCCTATCGACGGTATCGTGCTGTCAAAGGCCGTGGAGGAAGGACAGACCGTGGCTGCCAGTTTCAATACTCCAGAACTGTTCTCCATTGCCAAAGACCTCAAGGACATGAGGGTAATAGCAGACATTGACGAGGCTGACATCGGAGAGGTGAAGGAAGGCGAACATGTGACTTTCACTGTTGACGCATTCCCCAACGACACTTTTGAGGGTAACATAACACAGGTGAGACAGGAAGCCACTACCACCAACAACGTTGTCACTTACGAGGTGGTCATCAGTGCTCCCAACGCTGACCTTAAACTCAAGCCGGGACTCACCGCCAATGTCACTATCTATACC
This sequence comes from Prevotella sp., assembly GCA_022775105.1. Taxonomy (GTDB): domain Bacteria; phylum Bacteroidota; class Bacteroidia; order Bacteroidales; family Bacteroidaceae; genus Prevotella. Next base: position 7,946 of record JALFIX010000222.1, read on the forward strand.
ACTGAGAAGCTCAATGTACTGAGTGTTCCAAGCAAGGCGCTGAGATACACTCCCACCGTCGAGACTATCGGAAAGAAATACAAGATTCAGGACTGCAACGGCAAGAACAAGGTGTGGACCCTGGAGGGCAATGTGCTCAAGGCGCATGCAGTGCAGATTGGAATCACCGACGGCTCGCGCACTGAAATCATTTCGGGCATAACCAACGGCACACAGATTATCACAGAACTGAAGGAGATAGAATCGGAAAAATCCGACGAAGGCGCACAGGCAGGCACTGAGAGAAGCCCGTTCGCACCAGGTCCTCCGGGAAAGAAAAAATAAACACATATTGACTGCTATGGAAAAGAAAGTAGTAATTGAACTGCAGAATGTAAGGCGCAACTTCATGGTCGGCGACGAGGAGGTGCACGCCTTGAGGGGTGTCTCTTTCAAGATATACGAGGGTGAGTTTGTCACCATCATGGGCAAGTCGGGTTCCGGCAAATCCACATTGCTCAACCAATTAGGATGCCTTGACACACCTTCGAGCGGTGAATATATCCTCGACGGTGTGCCTGTCAGAACTATGTCCAAGTCTCAACGTGCAGTCCTGAGAAACCGCAAGATAGGATTTATCTTCCAGAACTACAACTTGTTGTCAAAGACTACAAGTGTGGAAAACGTTGAACTGCCACTGATGTACAATGCCGAGGTGTCGGCTGCCGAACGTCACCAACGTGCCATTGATGCACTAAAAGCTGTGGGACTTGGAGACAGGCTCTACCATAAGTCCAACCAGATGTCAGGAGGTCAGATGCAGCGTGTTGCCATCGCTCGGGCATTGGTGAACAATCCTGCCGTGATTCTCGCTGACGAGGCTACCGGTAATCTCGACACCAGGACTTCATTTGAGATACTCGTACTGTTCCAAAAGCTTCATGCTGCCGGACGTACCATCATTTTCGTCACTCACAACCCGGACATCGCCAACTATTCAAGCCGAAACATTATGCTGCGCGACGGAAAGGTTATCAGCGACGAAATCAACAACAATATACAGTCGGCAGCTGAAGGACTTGCCGCACTGCCCGTTAACACAGACGAATAATTATGAATTATACCAATTTGTTCAAAATAGCGGTCAGGGCTATTGCCGCCAACAAGACCCGCTCGTTCCTTACGGCTCTCGGCATCATCATCGGTATTGCCGCCGTTATCACAATGCTTGCCGTTGGTCAGGGTACTAAACAGAGCATACAGGCAAACATTGCGGAGATGGGCTCAAACATGATAATGATTGGACCCGGTGCCGACAGGCGTGGAGGTGTGAGACAGGACGCTTCGTCAATGGAAACACTGAAGATGGCCGATTACGAAGCCATAAAGGATGAGTGTACTTATATCTCTGCCATCAGTCCTACTGTCACCAAGAGCGGCCAGTTCATTTATGGTAATGAGAACACTCCGTCAACTATATATGGTGTTAACCAGGATTACCTGTCCATCAGGCAGTTGACCGTGTCAGACGGCGAGATGTTCAACGAAAACGACATAAAGAGCAGTGCCAAGGTGTGCATCCTCGGACAGACGGTTGTGGATAATCTCTTCCCCGACGGAAGCGACCCCATCGGCAAGGTGGTAAGGTTTAACTCAATACCATTCCGTGTGGTTGGAGTACTTAAGAAAAAGGGTTACAACTCAATGGGAATGGACCAGGACGACCTGGTGCTTGCACCATACACAGCAGTGATGAAACGCATACTCGCCCAGACTTATCTCGGGGGCATTCAATGCTCTGCCATCACCGAGGGTGTAACAGAGAAAGCAACCGAACAGATAACCGCAATCCTCAGGCGCAACCACAAGCTCAAGGATGCCACGGACACCACACCGGCAGATGCCGATGACTTCAACATCCGTTCGCAAGAGGAACTTGCCTCGATGATGAACTCCACCACAGATATGCTCACCATACTACTTGGATGCGTTGCCGGCATCTCGCTCATAGTTGGCGGTATCGGCATCATGAACATAATGTATGTGAGCGTCACTGAACGCACAAGGGAAATCGGACTCAGAATGAGCGTTGGAGCTAGGGGAGTGGATATCCTCAACCAATTCCTCATTGAGGCTATTATGCTTAGCGTCACAGGTGGTATCATAGGAGTAATCCTTGGCATAGGCGCATCATACGCCATCAAGGCATTTGCCCACTGGCCGATATCCATCGAACCCTGGACTATCGTCATGAGTTTCGCAGTTTGTACTTTCACAGGAGTCTTCTTCGGATGGTATCCAGCCAAGAAAGCTGCACAACTTGACCCAATCGAAGCATTGAGATATGAATAAGAAAACTACCATCTTACTACATGTGGCAAGCTGGCTTGCCATATTATGCGCACCGCTTATGTACATCGACCGTTCTGCAACGTTCGATGTACTGCGCTATTTGTTCTTCAGTATGACACCAGCCTTGCTCATGGTCGTTTTCTATTCTAACTACGTGTGGTTTGTACCCAAGTATTACATTCCGGGAAACCGTACGCAATTCTCCATAATAAATATCTGCATGGTGATTCTGCTGTCGGTTTTCCTGCACTTATGGATGGACTTCGGGCATAATGTTTTTCCTACCCCCCACCGAATACCCAGGAAAGTTGATATTATAGCGAATCACAGGGCACTCATCTTTGCCATTCGTGACATATTCAATATGACCATCGCCGCTGCCATGGCCACCATGATGCGGCTTGCTGAGAATTGGCACAGGTCGGAACTGGCACGTCAGGAGGCTGAAAAGGAACGCACCTAGGCGGAACTGAGCAACCTGCGCTCCCAAATAAAACCTCATTTTATGCTCAACACACTCAACAATATCTATGCACTCACATCCTTCTCTCCCGAAAGGGCACGCAAGGCCATTGAGCAGTTGAGCAGCTTGCTGAGGCTTATTCTTTATGAAAACGAGAAACCTGAAATATCCATCAATGAGGAGGTGGAATTCATTGGAGACTATATTGCCCTGATGAAACTCCGTGTCACTAACAATGTTGACATACAATTTGATACAGATATTCCCCAAGGATGTTTTGCAAAAATAGCACCCATGATACTTATTTCACTCGTAGAGAATGCCTTCAAGCATGGAATCAGCCCTACCAAACCAAGTTTCATCCACATCAATATCTCAGCCGACAATAACCATATAAACTGTACTATCAAAAACAGCAACTATCCCAAACTCGCCAATGACAAAAGCGGGCATGGAATAGGGCTTGTCCAGGTTTCCAGACGACTGGAATTAAATTATAAGAACCGCTATCAATGGAATAAAGGCATTTCCGACGACGGAATGGTTTATTCCTCCCAGATTACTATTTACTTACAGAAGAATCATTACTAATATTAATAAATAAATCAAATTATGACATTAAATTGTGCTATCATCGATGATGAACCCCTATCTGTAGAAATGATGTCCGAATATGTTGAAAAGACACCATTCCTCTCATTGTCAGGATCATACAACAGCGCAGTGCAAGCCATCAAGGCATTGCGCGAGAATCCTGTAGACCTACTGTTTCTCGACATTCAAATGCCAGAACTAAGCGGACTCGAATTTGCAAAGATTCTGCCGAAACGAACTAAGATTATTTTCACCACCGCATTTCCTCAGTATGCAATCGATGGATATGAGGTGGAAGCACTTGGCTATATTCTTAAGCCGGTGAGCTATGATGCTTTCCTGAAAGTGGCAAAAAGGGCACACGACTGGTTTGTGCAGTCGGAAAAGGCTAAAACTTATGCAGAAGACCGTTTCATTTTTGTAAAAAGTGACTATAAACTCGTAAGGATTGACCTCGACGACATCCTATTCGTTGAAGGACTGAAGGACTACGTGAGAATATACACTGAGAATGGAGACAAGACCATGTCGCTCATGAATATTAAAACACTTGAGGATTTTCTGCCAAAACCGGAATTTCTGCGCTCCCACCGTTCGTATATTGTTCACATGAATAAGGTAAGATGTTTGGACCGTCTTCGCTTGATTATCGGTGAGAATTTCATTCCAGTATCAGAGAGTTACAAGGATACCATATTGGCATATTTCGACAAACATACCATCTGTTGAAAATAAAAATACATAGTGAAAATACCAATTAAAAAGCCGTTTTGCCACTGTTGGCAAAACGGCCTTTTCATATCAACCTCTCATTTGCGCCATCACTTTATTATAATAACGCTGAGTACGTTTCACACTGTAATTCATACCTCCGTTCCAGGATCTGATAGCCTTCTCAACATTGTTTGTAGGATTGAAATATGACTGAATCAGGAGGAACATCTCTTTAGACTTCTCTACACTGAATCGATCCTTCAAAGTAAAACGTTTCTTACTCTTTCTCTTTTGCAGAATGTTATTACATTCCTTTACCAGTATCGGGGTGATCTGCATGGCTCCACAGGAGTTACCACTCACTGCTTTTGCATCTCCCCTACTTTCTACATGTATGATGGCATCCATCACAGGAGTCCAGTCATAACCAGAAGAAGTTGTCGATCTCGCATCATCAGCCAAAGCTGAGAGGGGCGCAAGTGTTGCAAAGCAACTAATTAAACATACAATCTTCAATACCTTTTTCATAACATAATTATTTTTTAAGTATGACTGTCTCAACACGAGACTTCCATGTCACCTATTTGTTATCGAGTGCAAAGGTACGAATAATTATTGAGACGACCAAGCATTTTTACTTAATTTTTGAATAATATACCTTTGTAAATCAAATACTTAATCTATATCAATGTAAAGTAATAAGAATCTGATGGCTTTTTAACATAATATTTGTGTGCGTTAACACTTTATAAATGTGAATATAAAAGTAGTACAGATAAGGACAAAAAGAATAAGAACAAAAAAGCCTCGAAGATATTGCTATCCTCGAGGCTCGACTTTGATTTGAAAAGAAGGCGGCTTCCTACTCTCCCGCATTGCATTGCAGTACCATCGGCGTAAGTGGGCTTAACTTCTCTGTTCGGAATGGGAAGAGGTGGGACCCCACCAC
>JALFIX010000206.1 GCA_022775105.1 Prevotella sp.
TATTCTATCATTGGCAGAGAGGTCAGACACCAAGATTATGTCTATGTACAGAGAGTTGAGTGTGAAGAGCCGTGTGAGGGGAGACTTTCAAGCACGGTTCTGTGAGAGGGTGAGGGTGAAACTCCCTCGCTCTACTCGACCTTGTACCGCCTGTCCCTTGTACCGCAATGGTGGTACATGTCTTCGAATCTTTCACAAATTGATGAGGTATTCTGAAGATATGGACTTCTCCTTAATCGAGAAAGACGAAAGTGTTCATATTGAGAATTATTTCCAACCGATTGTTGATGAGTTCAAGGCAATAGGAATGCCTGTAGAGATTGTTAAGGTATGTAAGGCATCGTGTGCCTTTGGATTTCTGTCATTTGAGCGAGAGGATACGGGAGTTTAATGGCTCTGACGTTTCAAAAGAAGAGTTTATGCAACAGCTAAAGGAGAAGTTGGGCAATACAGACATCAATCTTGTAAAACAGGATGTACTGCCTTATGTTGACGATAGTCATGAGCTGGACATCTGGTCAAATGAATATTTCCTACAGGTGGCTGATATGGTGGAGTTTAAGTAAGTCAGCCATTCGTCACTTTTCCGTGCTTTCTGTCCCAATTATTTGGTGATTTGCCACGAAAGCTGTACTTTTGCAGCCGAATTAACGCATAAAAGATGAAATAAGTGTTTATGATGAAAACAAAGAAAATACTGATTCTCAATGCAAGCCCTCGTAAAAGAGGTAATATCGCGCAGATGGTGGCTGAGATGAGTGACGAGGCCAAGGCGCAAGGGGCGGAGGTGGACGTCGTGGATGTGCAGAAGCTTAATGTACAGCCTTGTATGGCCTGCATGAAATGTAGGGCAAAAGGCTTTTGCGTCCTGCCAGATGATGATTCGCAACGTGTATTGCAGTTGATCAAGGATTCGGATGCGATAGTGATTGCTGCACCGTGTTATTGGGGAAATATCCCCGGCACGCTTAAGCTACTGTTCGACCGCATTGTATATGGCATGATGGACGAGAGCCAACGTGGTTTCCCCAAGCCGTTGCACAAGGGCAAGCGTTGCCTTCTTGTCAGCACATCCACCACACCCTGGCCTTTCAACATCATCATGCACCAGAGCCACGGGGCGATAAGGGCAATGAGGGAAATCTGCAGGTACAGCGGGTTCAAGATTGTGGCAACGATAGAAAAAGGCGGCACCCGACGTAACACCACTCTGTCAGAAAAAGAAGCGAAGAAATGTCGCAAGGCAGTGAGAAAACTATTATAAATTCGGTCTTTTCGTCACATTTTCGGTCTTTTCGTCACATTTTTGGTTATTCTTGCAGCAAATCCGACGTTTGTTGCGTCAAAAGGATGAAGAATTAAAAATTAAGAGAATATGAAAGCAAGAATGATGATTATGGCTGCAATGATGATAATGATGACATCGGCAGCAGACGCACAGACGGAAAAAAGTTGACCAACTTCAACGACACGACGTTCACACTGAACGAGGTGACAGTGAAAAGCAGTCTGCCCAAATCGAGAGTGAAGGGCAACGCCATGCGTACCATTAAAAATATGGACTATCAAGAAATAATAGACGGTATCAACGAGGTCATGAACTTCGAGATACCAATGCTCCTTTCCCTCACGGAGGAGCAGGTAAGTGTGAAAAGAAACAGTCAGAACCGAACGGTGAAGATGCTCGTGGGGCATCTCATCGACTCTGCTTCCAACAACCACCAGCGTATGGTGCGACTGCAGTATGCCCCACGTTGCGGACACTCAATGCCCAACACCGAGATGGGGATGCTCGTGTTTCCTGACTACACCCAGGACAACGACCTGTGGATAGAACTTCAGGACTACCAGCATGAGGACTGGCACCAGCTCGTGATGCTGCTGAAATACTACAATCAGCACATCTGTCATGTCATCCGTTCGGTTGACAAGACCAAGCTCGACAACTATTGGATTGACTATGAGGGATGCCGTGTGACCCTCGATGACATGATATGCGGCTATATCAACCATCTGAACCTGCATTTCGGACAGATTCGGGAATTGCTGTAGGCATGATACCAATATCGGTTTTGCTCTTGTGGTAATAAACCTTTTGTCGGTTCAGCCATAAAGGAGAAGCTTTACAGACAAAAATGCACGAAAACGGTCGCGGATGTACCAAAAAACATACATCCGCGACTGATTTCGTGCAATTTTCTTTGTCGGATAATATTTATTTTGTAACTTTGCAGCATCAAATATTAATCCTCTAATGCTGTTTGATTATGAACAAGTTATTTATTGGCAGGGAGAAGGAACAACAACTGCTGAATGAGTATATCAGTTCCGACCAGTCGGAATTCATAGCTGTATATGGTCGCAGGCGTGTCGGCAAGACATTTCTTATACAACACGTCATAGGCAATGATTATGCCTTCTACGTGGCAGGCATGAACAATGTCTCAATGCGCATGCAGTTGAAAAACTTCATGCAGGGCATAAGAAAGAAAAAAGGCAGTATGCCTCCTGCAGAATCATGGCTGGATGCTTTTATAGCACTTGAGGACTATCTGGAATCTCTTCCTGATGGCAGGAAAATCGTATTCATTGACGAAATGCCATGGATGGACACTCCACGTTCTAATTTCATTAGCGGACTGGAACATTTCTGGAATTCATGGGCTTCATGGCGTGACGACATAAAGCTGATTGTTTGCGGAAGTGCAACATCATGGATACTAAACAATCTGATCAAAAACCGTGGCGGACTGCATAATCGCGTGACTCACAAGATACCGCTCAAGCCTTTTACGCTCAAGGAATGTCAGGAGTACTTTGCGGCACGACAGTTCCGATTGTCAACAAGGCAGATAGCGGAGTGTTATATGGTGCTTGGAGGCGTGCCGTTCTATCTTTCAAAACTCAGCAAGGCCGAAGGTATTGCCCAAAATATCGACAGATTGCTGTTTGCTGAAGATGGCGAACTGCATGACGAATTCAGCAGTCTTTACAATTCATTATATAAGAATGCTGCCAGACATATTAAGATTGTCACTGCAATTGCCACAAAGGGCAAAGGACTGACCAGGCAAGAGCTCATCGAAAAAACCTCTCTGTCTGACAATGGTAAATTCTCACAGATGCTCGAAGAGCTGGAGAGTTGCGGATTCATAAGAAGTTATGTCCCGTTTGTATCTGAAACAGCAAGGAAGCGCCGTACGGGTGTAGCTGGGAATAAAAATTCCGACACATTATACCAACTCATAGACCCCTTTACCTTGTTCCATTTCCAGGTGATGAGGCGAGCCGATTCAAACGACGCGAATTATTGGTCAAACAACCAGAACTCCCATGTCTTCAGTACATGGAGCGGATTGGCTTTTGAGATGCTTTGCCTCAATCATGTTGAACAGATAAAAGTGGCATTGGGCATATCAGGCATCACGACCAATGTGTTCTCATGGTTTGGGAAGGGCGACAACCGCTCTGCACAGATTGATATGCTGATAGACAGGGCGGACAATGCGATAAATCTCTGCGAAATGAAATTCTACAGTAAGGCATACCCCATGTCAGTCAAGGATGAAGAAGACATAGAACGCAAGGTCTCGACATTCTTGGAGGCGACGAAAACCGACAAGACTATCATTGTGACAATGATAACGGACAAGGGACTTGAACGGAATGAACATTCTGAGTGTATTCAAAAGGTTGTGACACTCGACCAATTGTTTTGTTAGTTCCCGAAGGCATCTTTATAGTCTCAAAATATACTCATGACATTGATACCATGACTGTGGAGGGCGACGAGCATTTCATCTGCAAGGACTTCCACGTTCTACTGCCGACAAGGAGTATATGCGTCGTCTGATGCGATTTATCCGCAAGCTGACAACTAAGCTCCATCGTAGGACTTAACAATGGCGGTGGTAGCCGGCACAAGTACTATGGTTTCACATGGCTGCCAACGGACATAGAGTGGTATAAGGGCAATATACTGGCGATATTCGACGAGATGGAAGAAAAATAATTTTTTGTAAACTGTAGTATTCTACTGTATGACATCGTCTAATGAATAAAAACGATTATTATGAATAAGGACAAAATTTTGGTTATAGTCATTTCGGCTCTATTGCTATTGGGAGTAACCTTCCTTTGCATCTCAATGTTTGGTGAGAACAGGGATAATCATCATCCGCTGCCCATAGCCATGTGTTGTATCTTCTCAGCCAATGCGCTGGTGGTTGCAAGAAACATTAAAAGAAACAAAAGTAAATAACATTAAAATAAAGAAATTATGATAACAACAACAACTCCCACCATTGAGGGACATCCAATCAGAGAGTATAAGGGTTTGGTGACAGGTGAGACCATCATCGGTGCCAACTTTGTGAAGGACTTTTTCGCCGGCATACGTGATATAGTGGGCGGACGCAGCGGCTCCTATGAGAGCGTGTTGCGCGAGGCAAAGGACATCGCCTTGCGAGAGATGCAGGAGCGTGCTCAGATGATGGGTGCCAATGCCGTTGTGGGCATCGACCTCGACTATGAGGCTCTCGGTGCCAACGGCTCCATGCTCATGGTGACGGCAAGCGGTACGGCAGTGGTGATTTAATTTGTTCAAATGAAGAAAGTATTATATGTATTGCTTCCGCAATTTGCGGAGCACGAATTGCCGTATCTCACTCAGCCGTTGCGTTCTGACGCAATGGCAATGAAGGAGAATCCAAAGTATGAGAACAAGATTGTGGCAGAGACGATGGAGCCTGTTGAGGCCATCAGCGGTTTCCGCGTCCTGCCCGACTATACTTTTGACACTATTCCCGATGATTATGCCGCCCTTGTGCTCATTGGAGGCTATGGCTGGATGAGTGAGGCAGCCGAGATTGTTGTGCCTCTCGTTGAAGATGCCATAAAGAAGAGACGCATAGTGGGAGCTATATGTAATGCCGCTTCATGGATGGCGAGCAAGGGTTTTCTCAATGATATTCGCCATACGGGCAATGGCGTCGAACAGTTGCAGCTGTGGGGCGGGGAGCATTACACCAATGCCGCCAACTATGTCAACGCCCAGGCAGTGAGCGACAAGAACATAGTGACAGCCAACGGCAGTGGACACTTGGAGTTTGCCTGTGAGATTCTCTCGCTTTTGAAAAACGATGAGCCGAAGGAAATAGAGATGTACAAGACATTCTATAAGATGGGACTTGTGGATTTAGCGAAGATGATGTCGCAGGCAAAACCACGGTTCTATTTCAATACTATAGGTCTCTTCACTACCGACAATGCCAAGATGGTAGCCTTCTATCGCGACATATTCGGCTTCAAGACAGAGTGGAACGGCACTGACCCGAATGTGGAGATGACTCTTGGCGACTCCCGCATCATAATGTTCCCACGTGACGCTTTCGAACAGATGACATCACAACAGTATGCCTATCCTAATGGTGTTAACGGCACAGTGGAACTTTCGATCGATGTTCCATGCTTCGCCGATGTTGACAAGGAGTATGAGCGTGCCGTAAGCATGGGAGCAAAACCCATATTTGCCCCAACTACCGAACCTTGGGGACAACGCACCTGTTATGTGGCGGATCCAGAGGGTAATCTGATAGAGATATCGTCATTTATCAATAATAAATAATAATGTAGAATGAAACAACTGATTGCTTGTTGCGGCCTCGACTGCGAGAAATGCGAGGCACGCATTGCCACCCTGAACAACGATGACCGTCTGCGTGAGAAAGTGGCTAAGGAATGGGGTGAGATGAACCAAATGGAATTCAAGCCCGAATGGATTAACTGTATGGGATGCCGTACTGAAGGATGCAAGACTCAATATTGTAGCGAGATGTGCAAAATACGCTTGTGTGTAATGAATAAAGGCTATGATACTTGTGGCGACTGCCCTGAGTTGCACACATGTGGCACTTTGGGTGAATTGGCGGTAAATGCGCCTTACGTGTTTGACAATCTGAAGAGCAAATGACATCTGGACATGGAAACAGAAAGAATATTGCTTCGGCATTGGCAGGACAGTGATGCAGATGTGCTATATGAATACGCCAAAGAGCCGGAAGTGGGGGAGCGTGCAGGTTGGCCGCCACACAATTCCCGTGAGCAGAGCTTGGAGATAATCCGCACGGTGTTTAACAACCCCACCACCTGGGCCATTGTATTGAAAGAAACGGGAAAGGTGGTTGGCGCGATAGGCTATGGTCCTTCGTGCGACTGCTCATTGCCATCTCGCAAGGGCGAGCCGACAGTGGGTTATTGGGTTGGAAAACCATATTGGGGCATGGGCATTTGCACAGAAGCCCTGCGGCTGATGATAGAGCATATCCGTAAGACAACTACAATTCCCTCACTTATAAGCGGACATTTCATTGACAATCCCGCTTCTGGACGAGTGATGGAGAAATACGGTTTCGTAGCCACAGGCGAAACTGCTTTCGACAATAACCTTTATGGAGGTGAGGGTAAGCCGATAAGAGTCCTGAGATTGGAGTTTTAGTTACGGGTCTATCTCCTTTATGTAATAGGAAACATCCATGTCCATTCGTCACATTTTCAGTCATTCTGTCCCAATTATTTGGTATATTGGCAAATTATCACTATCTTTGCGGTCGCAAAAATAAAATATAATTATATGGTAATATCATTGATAATAACTGTGTTTCTTGTATTTTGTTCGTTAGTGTCAAATGCGCAGACCATTTCTCCAAAAGCTGCCACGCCCGAAATGGAGTTTGTTATGCAACTTAATGTCACTCTCGGCGAAGCATATACGGTAGGTGAGACGCAAGCAGGCAAGCGTCATGTGATACCAATTACAGGCGGTACTTTTGAGGGACCGCTTCTTCGCGGAACTATCATTGATGGCGGTGCTGACTACCAACTCATAAGTGCCGACGGCAAGCGCACCACACTTGAAGCCGTCTATACAATAAAGACTGATGACGGAGTGAATATACATGTGCGCAACCAAGGAATAGTATATACAGGAAAGGATGCCTCGGGCAATGACTCTTTCTATTTCAAGGCTGCACCAAGGTTTGAGGCGCCTCAGGACGGCAAGTATGGATGGCTCAATAATGCGATATATGTCTGTTCGCCGTCATTCGGAGCACCAGGCACTATAACACTTGATGTATGGAAGGTCAAATAAAATGATTATAGAAATATTATCTGATAATAAAAAGGCATGAAAAAAGAATACCCATGTGCCCAATGCAGGATGAGACGCAAATATGACACACAACCCAAGTCGCTCATTGCCCGCTTATAGCATTGGCACACAAGGTTCTGCCCAGGATGGAAGGCATACCTTCGAAGCTTGGATGAGGAGGAGAGAAATGTGTTATGTGAGAAATATAATCTTATTAGGAAATAGATTCTGAAATACAATAAGTTATAGAATAAAAGTTATTACATGGTATATTGCACTACCTAGGCAGAAGTAAAAATATATAAAAGGATGATTGTTTTGTTCCTCACACATGTAGTCCAGTTTTCGCTGCTTGCGATGCTGACGGTCGGATATGGCATTATTTGGCTGTTTCCTGTGTTGTTTCTGATTCATGACTTGGAGGAGATAGTTGGTCTTAAGTCTTGGATTGAAAGGAATGGCAAAGTCGTAGGTGAGCGGTTTCCACGCTTCGCTCCGATGTTTCGTTGCTATACAACAGAGCGAATGGTCAAGGCCGTTGCTGAGGAATTTGCACTTTGCCTCCTGCTTACGGCACTTGCCTCAACGGGCAAGCTGCCAATGCAATTGATATGGTATGGCGCATTCGCCGCTTACACTTTTCATCTTGTTGTCCATATTGTCCAGTCGGTGGTGCTTAGGATGTATGTTCCTGCTGTTGCCACCAGTGTTCTTTTATTGCCTATAAGTTTGTAGCTAATGTATAAACAGGCTTATATGTTAGGAATATCATTGTCTGACAGTCTCATTTACTGTATTCTCGGATTTGCTCTTGTAGTGCTCAACCTATTATTGGTTCAGCCAGGAATCGGGGCACGCGGACACGGTATTACTTCTGAAAGTTGAGTATCTTACAGCTATGCTGCTTCGTCTCCTTGTCGTAGTTGATGCCCACGAGCAGCATGTCGCCTGTATATTCTGCCAACTTCGTGGGATATTCCTTGCGCTTGATTTGGTCGAGGGCCGTGTCGGCAGAATGATTGAATTTCAACTCGATAACCAATGCAGGCTTGTTGACGTTGCGACGAGGAATCATCACTGGGTCGGCATAGCCCTTGCCCGTGGCGTATTCTCGGTGAATGATATACTCGTTTCTTGCCCATATATATGCCACAGAAAGCACGCATGCCAGAGAGTTTAAATGACATTCTGCATGTTGTTGCTCAATAGAAAGAATGGAAAGTTTACTTCTTATATGCTTTGATGAAGCCTTGATATCTACTATTCTTGGGATGATGAACTACGAATGTTGTTTTTTTTTCATAGTTTGTACAATGGGAACGGTTGCGGAAAATGGGAACGGTTGCGGGAACGGTTGCAGAAAATAATTGATGAAAAACACTTGGTTATCATTGAATATTTTATTACTTTTGCATCGTCAGATTAAGGACAGAAGGCCGGCAGATGTCCAATGACTGACACTAATTACATGATTACATTAAACCCCTTTCTAACAAAAAAATGGAAACAAAAAGAACAAAATCCTCAAAAGGGAAAGTGCCCTTTGTCAGCAAGTTTGCCTACGGCTTTGGCGATGTCGGCTGCAACTTCAGTTGGTCATTCGTCGTATCATTCCTGATGATTTTCTATACCGATGTGTTCGGCGTCAGCATGGCAGCAGTGGCCACTCTGATGCTCGTTTCACGAATCTGGGACGCTGTCAACGACCCACTCATCGGAAGTCTAAGCGACCGCACCAAGTCACGTTGGGGGCGTTATCGCCCATGGTTGCTCTTTGGCGCACCAATCACGGCTCTTGTCCTGGTACTGTGCTTTTGGGCACATCCTGAGATGGACTATACAGGTAAGATAATCTATATGAGTATCACCTACGGACTGTTGGTGTTGGGATACACCTGTGTCAACTTGCCCTACAGCACCCTGTGTGGAGCCATGACTCAGAACATCGACGAGCGGGCACAGATTAATACAAGCCGTTCGGTGGCTGCAATGATTGCCATCGGCATAATAAACATCATCACCGTGCCTCTTGTGAAATATTGTGGTGACGATACACTCAGCAGTGCACAGGGTTTCATCGGAGTGGCAGCCATCTATGGCTTGGTGTTCACTTGCTGCCACTGGTTCTGCTTTGCCAAGACCAAGGAGGTGGTAGAAATCCCCATGTCTCAGAAGGCCTATCCTGTTGGGGAACAGTTTAAGGCTGTTGTCAAAAACAAGCCGTTCTTGATGGCTGTGGTAGGACAGTTGCTCTTTGGCTTCATTCTCTACGGACGCAATGCCGACCTCATCTATTATTTCAAGTATGTAGAGGGCAACGAGGATTTGTTCTCTTTCTTCTCGGGTGTAATAGTCGTTCCTTCAATCATTGGTGCAGCCATTTTCCCGTTGGTGTTCAAGTGGACGGGCAACAAAGGTTGGGCAGCGAGCGTGTTCAGCGTATTGATGGGCGTGAGCATGGTGGTGCTTTATTTCTTCTCACCCAATGAACAACCGGTATTGTTCTATATATTTGCTGCTCTGGCACAGTTCTTTTTCTCAGGTTTCAACACAGCCATATATGCCATCATTCCAGATTGTGTCGAGTATGGGGAGTGGAAAACGGGCATACGCAACGATGGCTTCCAGTATTCATTCATTTCGTTGGCCAATAAGATTGGTATGGCATTGGGCACTGCACTGTTGGCTTTGGTCATGGGTTGGGCCGGATATGAGGCCAATGTTGAGCAGTCGGAAACAGTAAAAGATGTGATACATCATGCTTTCAGCACTGTGCCGGGCATACTGTGGATTGTCACTGCAGCCATCATGCTCTTCTATCGACTGAGCAGAAAGGAATACAACCAAATTATCAGTGAACTTGAAAATAGAAAAAAATTATAGATTTAAAATAGATATATTATGAGACAGGCAGTTTTAGTTTCACCAAGGAACATCGAGTTCAAGAATGTTGAGGCACCGAAAGCAGAGAACCTGAAGGCTCACGAGGTGTTGGTCAACGTAAAGCGTATTGGAATCTGCGGCAGTGAGATACATTCCTACCATGGTTTGCATCCGGCAACGTTCTATCCTGTAGTGCAGGGACATGAGTATTCGGCAGTGGTTGTGGCAGTCGGCAGGGACGTGACGGTATGCAAACCTGGCGACAACATCACAGCACGCCCACAGTTGGTGTGCGGAGAATGTGAACCATGCAAGCGCGGACAGTATAATGTATGTGAACATCTTCGCGTTGAGGCATTCCAGGCCAATGGTGTGGCGCAGGACTATTTTGTAACCACCGACGACCGTGTGGTGGTATTGCCCGAGGGAATGAGCCTCGATTATGGCGCAATGATAGAGCCATCGGCAGTGGGTGCCCATGCCACCAACCGCACAGATGTGAAAGACAAAAACGTGGTGGTGAGCGGTGCTGGTGCCATAGGCAATCTTGTGGCTCAGTTCTGCAAGGCACGTGGTGCCAAGAAGGTGCTGATTACCGACGTGAGTGATTTGCGTCTTGCCAAGGCAAGGGAGTGTGGTGTAGAATACACAGCCAATGTGTTGGACAAGCCTCTGAAAGATGCCGTCAAAGATGTGTTTGGCGATGAGGGCTATCAGGTTGGTTTTGAGGTGGCAGGTGTAGAGTCAAGTGTGCGCTCGCTGATGGAAACCATTGAGAAAGGGAGCGACATCGTGATTGTTGCGGTGTTTGCCAAAGACCCGGCACTCAGTATGTTTTATCTTGGTGAGCATGAACTTCGCCTCATTGGCACGATGATGTATCGCCAAGAGGACTATCTTACCGCCGTTGACTATGTCAGCCGTGGCATCGTAAACCTTGAGCCGCTTATTTCCAACCGCTTTGCTCTCGAACAGTATGACGAGGCCTATAGGTATATCGACGAGAACAAGGCAACGACCATGAAGGTAATCATCGACTTCGACCAAAAAGTGTGATATACAATGAATAATCATCATGTTGAGTTTAGTTTTCAGTTTGTTTTTAGATTATTATTCGGATGCCTGGCAGTGGTGCATTGTTGCATTGCTGCCCAGGCCCAAAAACAAACAGATGTTAGAGACTATGTGGATTTTGGCCTTGAGATAGCCAACAACCACCTGTGGCGAGGCATTGAGGTGAGCGATGGTCTGGTGATGTGTGCCGATCTTGCCGTTCACGACAAGGATGGCCATTTCAAAGTGGGGTTATGGAGTGGCACGAATACAACAGGCAACTACAAGGAGTTTAACCGGCGCACCCGACAAACCCTGTGGGGAGAATGTACGGATGCTAACCTAAAAACTGTCGCTAAACGATACATGATTGAAAAAAAGTAAGTACCTTTGCAGTATGAATCGTAACAGCAATATAAACATGTATGAAGGCCTTGC
>JALFIX010000214.1 GCA_022775105.1 Prevotella sp.
GCCGCATCCCGAAGGACCCATAATAGCCACAAACTCACCTTCTTTCACTTCGAGGCTCACGTTCTGTAAAGCCCAGGTCTCCACATCGTCTGTGCGGAACACCTTCTTGATGTTGTCTAATTTGATCATATCTTTTTTATTTTATATTGGGAAGTTAAAGAAGTTAAGGAAGTTAAAGAAGTTAAAGACATTAGTCTCTTCGCTTCCTGTTTTATAGTCCCATTTCTTATCCATGGTATAAACATTTGTCTTTAACTTATTTAACTTCCTTAACTTCTTTAACTTCTTTACTCCTTCACAATCTCCTCCGCCGGATTCACCTTCATTGCACTGCGTATATGCCTGAAGACGATGACGAATGTCACTGCCACCACTATGAGGATGCCGAGCAGGAGGGAGATAATCGCGCTTGCTTGAGGCTTATTCAACGTTCCTTTGACTATATTTGCAATCATGAGAGGTGTAGATATGTTTATCACTGAAGCCAAGGCTATGGCAATGATATATGTCTTGCCGAAGATAAGGGCGATGTTGCGGGTCTTCGCTCCGTTTATCTTGCGTATCGCCATCTCCTTGCGTCGCCCGCGGGTGTCGAGAGCCACGGAGCTGTAGATGCCCATGGCACAGACTATCAGGCTCACTATCGAGAGTATCATGGCAATTGAACGCATACAATCAGAAAGGAATGCTTCAATACACATATTGTCACGCATGTTATGCACAATACTCCTGCGCACGGCGGGATACATCCTGTTGACCAATGCGTTTGCCTCTGCATTCAGTTCGTCGTATCTTCCCTTCTTCGGCACCATAATATAGTCGCAGTATTGCATTGACTCCTTGTCGATGATGATGGCAGTGCCGCCAATGCGGTCATAGGGGAGGAAACTGAATGTTCCGGCAACGGGATAGTCGTTTTGCATTTTCAGCATGCCGTTGTGGATTATGTCCAATTCCTTGTAATTCCTATATGTGCTCTCATTAAGCAACACACATCTGCTGCGGTCGGCATTTCCCGGGAACCATTTCACGTCGATGTTCATGAATTTCAAGAATGCCATATCACCTACGACATACGAATGTAAGTTTCTGGTTACAAGTTCTTGGTCTTTCAAGTCTTCCCTTTCGTTCAGTTCGTTTACATACATCCAATTGTTTTGCATGGGAATCAGTTTGTCGATGCTCGGCAACTTGCTGAGGCTATCCTTGAATTCGATGCCGTTGTATTCTCCGAACGGGACGCACAACAGGCATTTCTTGTAGAAGCTGTCGTTTTCAGGAATCTGGTATCGCTTATATTCCTTCTCCGTCGTCTGATAAATGAGGATTGTGGAGCAAGCGAAGAAGATGCTCACAGCCAACTGTATGGTGAGCATGGCATTGCGCATAAAATGGGTGCGACTGCGACGCAACGATGCGGCAAGTCCACGTTCCGACTTGCATATACGCCTGATGGTGAGCCAAATAATGAGGGAACTGATGACAAATAAAATGACTCCGATAATCAATGCGAATATGTATATCGAGGATGTTTCGATAAAGTTGTATCCTATGATTTGCAACAATGTAGATTTGTAGAAACCTTCAAGCCATACGCCCAACAATATCGACATAAGCATCGAAAGCAGCAACACTATCGTCACCTCAGTGGAAAGAGTGAGAAATATCTGACTGCGCCTTGCACCATTGACGATGCGTAGGGAAATCTCGCGCCGGCGCATCCACAGCAGTTGCATCTGCATACGCAGGAAACCGATGATGGCAGCAAGAAGTATCAGTGATCCAATGACATACACGCCGCTTATGACCGAGAAATAAAATCGCTCGTATTTGTCGTTATAAAATGAGGGTCTTGTCACCTCGAAGGAGTAGTTGTGAGGTTTCAGCAATCGTCCGATTTCTTTCTTCAGTTGTTCCACGGTACGCCCTTCGTGCATCACAACATACATGCGGTAGCAATAATAAATTTCCGTCTCAGGCATTCCTGTATATTGGGTGGAAACACACAGAGGACCGGCACTGTAATATATGGTACTTGATTCAATGAGGTGTTCAATCAGGGAGACATCCTCAAAGACATCGCAAATGGTGAGAACAGGATTTTTTGACCACTTCTCATTGTCGTTCTTAATCTTTATTCCCACGGGATTGATGTCGCCGAAGAGCTGCTTTGCCATACGTCTGCCGATGACAGCCTCACCGGGTTTCAGCACCTTTATCTTCTTGCCTGTCAGAGCCGAACGTATGCCAAAGATATTCATGTAGTTGTCGTCTGTGGCAACAAGCGCAATGTCCTGCTTGGCTATGAGTTGGTCTCCGAGGTAAAACTCAGGCAAGGCGTTTGTCATCATACCGTTTGGAAACGTCACTTTTTCTGCCGAGGGCAATGCTCCCGCTGCCTTCATCTCGCGCATTATTTCGAACGAGATGTTTTCACGATAGAATTTTTCGCCTGACTGTTCCTTATCAATAATTGCCACCTCATACAGTCGGTCGAAATAAGGCTCGTTTATCACGGTTGGTCTTTTGAACTCGTGCAACACGGTATGCACGATGGCAAGGGTCAATATGCCGATGGCTATCGACAGTATGCTCACCACGGTCTGCAACTTGTACTTCATCAAGTTGCGCAATGCTACTAATAAATTGTGTCTAATCATAACTCCTTATTTAATATATACTTCGTTTTCACCATTCAACTTGTCGTAATCCCCGATGATCACCCGGTCGCCAGCCTTCAATCCTGATAGAATCTCTATCTGCTGCGGATTCTGACGCCCAGTCTCTATCTCCGTCTTCACGGCACGACTGCCGTCGGCATCGAGCTTGTATATCCACAGACCTCCGGTGGTGGAGAGGAAGTCGCCACGGGGGATGACGAGTGTGCGCTCCTTGCTGCCAAGTGCTATCTGCACACGATAACTCTTGCCGATGCGGATATTCTCAGGCATCTCGCCCGTGAAGACGAGGGAGCAGTCGAACTTCTTCTCCTTCACCTCGGGCACCACCTGCGATATGCGCATGGGATAAGTCTTCTCCTG
>JALFIX010000233.1 GCA_022775105.1 Prevotella sp.
GGAATCCCCGGGGGCGAGGTCGGCGCTGCACACTGCCTTCAGCTGCTCCACTGTTCCCTTTACCCTCACGTCAGGTATGAATCCGTCGGTGTTTACTTTCGCATAGTTTATCTCAAATTTCTCCACCTCCACCTTACCCTCGACGAGCGGCCACAGCTTCACGTCGGCAATGATGTTGCCCACGTCGGCAATGGTGTCGCCCACCTGCGGCAGCGAGTCGTTTGGCTGGATAAAGAGGATGTCGTTAATACTGAGGTCGAGGGGAAAACTCAACGACACATTGCCCACACTCACCTTGGAGCCTGTAGTTTCTGACATATACGAAGCCACCCTGTGCACCACATAGTTCTGCACGGGGGGCAAATAGAGCAACAACACTACTATCAGAAACAACAGCACCGGAGTGAGCAATATCACCCAAGTCCACAGTAAAAACTTTTTCATACCATAAGAAATTCAAGTTTCAGTTTTACGTTCAAGGAGTTAAAAGGAGTTCAAGGAGTTTAAAGTAAAGACAATACTCTTTTCGCTTCGGTGGCTGCCGGAGTTATCAGGGCCAGAACACACGTCTTTAACTCCTTTAACTCCTCAAACTTCAAAGCCCTCTCTCTTCCGGCTTAAAGCAGAACGCCTCAAATCCTCCCACCTCCAACTCAATGTTCTGATGGCTCACGGGATGTTCAAACTCCACACGGTGCGACATCAGCGAGATGCTGCCGTCGGGATTGCTGCGGCGTGCACCGTATTTCAGGTCGCCCTTGATGGGGCATCCCATGGCTGCCAACTGGCATCTTATCTGGTGGTGGCGACCCGTGAGCAGGTTCACCTCCACGAGCCAATAGCGTTCGCTCCTTCCTATAAGGCGGTATTTCAGCACTGCCTTCTTGGAGTTCTTCACCTCGTGGTCGTAGGCATACGACTTGTTCTGCTTCTCGTTGCGCACGAGCCAGTGTTCAAGCGTGCCCTCGTCTTGGGGCGGCCGGTTGGCTACCACCGCCCAGTATGTCTTGTGCACCTCGCCCTTGCGAAACATGTCGCACAGTCGGCTCAGAGCCTTAGACGTGCGGGCGAAGACCACCAGTCCGCTCACCGGACGGTCGAGGCGGTGAACCACACCAAGGAATACATTCCCCGGCTTCGCATACTTCACCCTGATGTATTCCTTCACGGTGTCGGAGAGCGGGGCGTCGCCGGTCTTGTCGCCCTGTACAATCTCCCCGCTCTCCTTGTTCACCACGATGACATGATTATCCTCATAGACTACAGTCATCAGAATTCCTAATTCCTAATTTCTAATTCCTAATTACATATTCATGCCACCGTCAATCTGAATCACCTGTCCGCTGACATAGCTTGACATGTCGCTGGCAAGGAACAGACACACGTTGGCGATGTCCTCCACCTGACCTCCGCGGCGCAGTGGAATCTTCTTCATCCAGTCCTGACGGATTTCCTCGGGCAGCTGCGCGGTCATGGCAGTCTCGATGAATCCCGGGGCAACGGCATTTGCGCGCACGCCCTTGGGTCCAAGCTCCTGGGCGATAGACTTGGCAAGTCCGATCATACCTGCCTTGGAAGCAGAGTAGTTGCACTGGCCTGCATTTCCGTGTACACCCACCACGCTCGACATGTTGATGATAGAGCCACCGCGCTGGCGCAGCATAATAGGAGCGCAGGCATGGATGAAGTTGAATGCCGACTTAAGGTTCACATTCAGCACTGCGTCCCACTGCTGCTCGCTCATGCGAAGCATCAGTCCGTCCTTGGTGATACCGGCATTGTTCACCAGCACGTCGATAGAGCCGAAGTCCTCCTTGATCTGCTTAACCACAGCCTCGGTCTCTGCAAAGTCGGCAGCGTTTCCTGCGTAGGCCTTGCACTTTACTCCCACAGCCTCGATTTCCTTGCGTGTTGCCTCCAGTCCGGCAGCCATGTCGTCGTTGAGCACGAGGTCAGTGAATGCGATGTTAGCTCCTTCCTGAGCGAATTTCATGGCAACGGCCTTACCGATACCACGTGCAGCACCCGTAATCAGTGCTGTCTTACCTGTTAATAGTCCCATTTTTTTCTTCCTTTTCTTTATTATATTATTATATTAATGTATATAGTAAAAACATTCTTCTAAAACATTCTTCATTCTTCATTTAAGAAATCACCTTCTCATCTTCCCCAACGCTCCATACACCACCTTTGCCACGAGCGGCTTGCTGGTTTCCTCGGTCATGCCGTGTCCCAGTCGGCCGTAGATATACGGCACCTCCAGTCCCTTGATACAGTAGTGAGTGATGTCAGCCACGAGGTCGATGTTGTCGATGTCAAACTCCCCCTGCAGCTTTCCCTCGGTATAAACCTTCCGGAAGAGTTCGATCTCGTCCTCGTCGAAGTTTTTTCTCACCTTCTCCACCATCCATATGTTACGGAAGAACTCGGCGCGCAGGTTACCGTTGCGCACCACCACCTCCTTTATCATGCTCAGGTGGGTGTAGATGAGTTCGATGATTTTGTCCTGCGGGCGAATCTTGCGAGCCGCCACCTCGTCCATCTTGTCAGAGAGCAATTCCAGTTCCGAGGCGATGACCGCGTGATACACCTCCTCCTTGCTTTTGAAATAGGTATATAGCGTCCTTCGTCCCTTACCCGACTGCACGGCAATGTCGTTCATTGTCGTGTTCTCCAATCCGTTTTTTGCGAAGAGCTGGCGGGCCACGTCCACCAGCTTCTGTCTTGTTTTGGATATTGACATATTAGAGTCCTCTCTGTTGTTTATTTAATTGCACATTCATTTATTCGTGTGCAAATATAGTCATTTTCTCTCAAACGAGCAAGAAATTTGGATAAAAAACTCCTAAAAGTAGTGTATTTTAGCTAAAAAAGCCCTTTTGGGCAAAAAAGTCGCCGAAAAATTTGGTAGTTTCGATTTTTTGTCGTACCTTTGCACCCGCAAATGAGAAATAACATCGCGGAGTGGAGCAGTTGGTAGCTCGCCAGGCTCATAACCTGGAGGTCGCATGTTCGAGTCCTGCCTCCGCAACAATAGTTTCGCAATTGATTGTCCCCCAATCAATTGCGTTTTTCTTTATCTTCCCCGGAGGACAATATCAGGGGCGCGCTTGGTTAAGGCCCGGAAGGGAAGGGAATGGAAAATCGAGAAGAATTTCATGTGACGTGTGACGCTTGGGGAAGGATTGAAGAATTAAAAAATTAAAGGATTATTGAAGAATCCCCTCCTGCATTGTTGCATGCAGAAGGGGATTTTGATATTTACGCCACGGCGCATTTTTTATGAGTCTTAAGCCACGGCGCAGCTGACTCCAAGTGCGATTCCCACGGCTGCGAGGATTGCCGATGCCAGGTTCCACAAGAATTTTATTAACCTCGACTTGTTCTCCTTGGTCATGTGTCTTTTTTCAAAAGAAAAAACTTATCACTAATCACCGTTGTCGATAACCTCGTCGTCACCGCCGCCGCCGTTCTCATCGCCGCCGATTACAGGGGGAAGCTCCTCGTCGCTTCCGCCCTGCTCCTCACTCGGAGTCGCCGCCTCGGCTCCCGACGTGGTCATCGTTCCCAGGGTGAGGAATGCGTTCGTCTCGCCGCCATAGGTCTTCACGCTGCGCCTGTAGGCCTGGTCGCCGGTGTACTCGGCTATCATCTCGGCGTTGTTGGCGATGAGCGTCTGCGTGCTCACGAGGGTCTTGCCGTTGCCCTTGCGCGAGTGAACCCATCCATACACTCCGTCGCCCTCGCCCTCGGCGTGCATGAGGAAACCGTCCTCAGAGCTTGCGAATCCGTGCTTGTTCACCAAGTCCCAGAGCTTCACCTCGCTCGCCTTGTCGAGCAACACGTTGGTGGCAGAGAACTGGCAGTAGGGGATGAAGGTCACGGCGTTCACCTTCTGCAGCACGTCGAAGAACGCGATCTGGTCGCCGTAGTCATAGTCGGCGTTGTTGCTTACCACTGCCTGTGCGAACTCCTTCACGGTGGTTGTCTCGTCGATCTTGAGACCACCGAGGAAGATGTCGGTCTTTGCCACCTCGCCCTTGCCCACTACAACGATAGAAGGGAGCGAGCCTTGCGTGAGCTGGTATGGAGCCGCGATACATGCGCCTCCCACCACTTCGCCTCGGGTGAGATAGATGTCGGTGAGCTTCATGTTCGCCTTCATGAACATGTTGAAGTCACTGCATCCCGTGGGCTTCGACTCGTAGCCGTAGTTGATGAGCGGACAAATGCCCTTTTACATCTGCACCACGTTGCCCCACTTGGTGCGCTGGGCATCTGCGCCGGGGTGTTGCTCTTCTTCACTGCGGTCACCTTCTCCGAAACGACCGTCTGTCCATTCACCTGCTTGAAGGTAAGGCTACCTGCCGAACCGTTCAGCTTCTTGATAATTCCGTTCAAAATTGCCATAGTTTTTCAAAATATTAGATTAATAAATAATTTAATTGTTTTCCATTGTGTTTATCCACAGATTATCACAGATGATAATTCTGTTTTGATTTTCACAGATTACGTTGCGCACCCAAAATCTATGTTAATCCCAATATATTAATCTCTGTGTAAATCTGTGATCTGAATCACGATGCAAAGGTACGAAATATTTTTCATTCCACCAAATATTTTCTCAACTTTTTTCGTCAAAACCAAAGATTTAACATTTCCTTCGCTCGCCGTTAACATTTCCCCTTCCCATCCGCCAACAAAACTTTAATTGACTTCGTTTCGTTAATCTCGCGAAGCCACTTTAATCCTTTATTTTTTAAATTCTTTAATCTCGAAGCTCCGCTTCGACCTCCTCCCTTCGCTCTTCCTTCGCTCTTCCTTCGCTGTACCTTCGCTCGGACACTAATGAAAAAGTGGAGGCACAGTGGAGCTACGGCGAAGGCATAGCAAAGATGCTGCTGACATAAAAAAAACTTTTTTCAAAATTGTGTGACTTCGTCACAAAATGGGTCTATCCTGCTGACTATTAAACACTTGATAGTGTGACGAACTTTTCGAGTTCGTCACGCCCTAAAGCCATTGTATTCCAATGTGTTAAGCC
>JALFIX010000066.1 GCA_022775105.1 Prevotella sp.
CATTCCTCATCACATCGCCTTTGGTCAACGAGGTGGCAGTTGCCATGTTCCTCGGTTCGTTCGGTGTGCAGGCAACGGTGATTTATGTCGTTAGCGGAATATTGCTTGGTTGCATTGGCGGCATCGTTTTGGGTCGCATGCGCCTTGAACCCTATCAGAGCGATTGGGTAAAGCACGTTCAGGCACAGTCGGAACAGCAATCGGAGCAATGGGAAAAGGACAACACCACCTTCTTCCAGCGTCTCCCCACCATCGTCAGCGATGCGTGGCAGATTGTACGCAGTGTATTGATATATGTGCTGATAGGCATCGGCATCGGGGCATTCATGCACGGCTTCGTTCCCGAGGGCTTCTTCGAGCAATATATGTCTCGCGACAACTGGTATGCCGTTCCTCTGAGTGTTGTCCTTGCAGTGCCAATGTATGCCAATGCAGCAGGCATAGTGCCGGTCGTCGAGGTATTCGTGGCAAAGGGCATTCCCCTTGGCACGGCCATAGCCTTCATGATGGCGGTAGTAGGTCTCTCGCTCCCCGAAGCCACATTATTAAAAAAGGTAATGACCTGGCGTCTCATCTCGATATTCTTTGCCACCGTCACTCTCTTCATCATCCTGTCGGGATATCTGTTCAATGCCCTGTTGTGACATATAGTTGCAGGAATATTATTTCATAGTTGGCAAAATAGATTTTGGCAGTTAGTGAACAATTATTTGCCAGTTAGCAGAAGATTATTTGCTAACTGGCAACATACAAGAATCCAAGCCATCCACATACAACATCCCCCGCCTTTCACTCTCCATTACTTTAGCCTTTCATTCTGCACGCCAACAACATAGTTTCCACCGCCACCACCTACCTTGAGGAAGTTGCGGAACAGGTGGAAGTGGTGGTGTGAAACTGCCGGTTGGTTTTACGTTAGCATCAGTAAATAGGCTTCACCACCTCCACTCTCATTCCAAGTGCATTGATGATGCGATAGAATGCACCTACACTTGGCACGATAACGCCATTTTCCACCTTAGATATATAGGACTTGGTGGAGTTAATGCGTCTTGCCAACTCTGTTTGCGTCACTTTAGCCTCTTTGCGTGCATCGAGCAGTATCTGACCTGAATAAAAAGATAGTGCATCCTCTTCGGCTTTAATACGCTCGGGAGACCCCTCTTTGCCAAACTTCTGGTCAAGAACGAGGTCGTAGTCAACGATTTGATGATTGTTTGTCTGCATAATATGCCTCCTTTATCTTTAATGCTTTTTCTATTTCATTTGGCGGAGTCTTCTGACTTTTCTTCTGAAAACCATTGAACAAGACAACGACCTTGCCTTCATCGAAAATGAAAAACACCCGAAATATATTGCCCCCATATTCGGTACGCAACTCATACAGACCATCCCTTATTAGTTTAATGAACTTCTTGGGAAGCCTGTCCTGGGCTTTGAGCAAGAGAAGTCCATATTGTATTTTCTCCTGCTCCTTTTCCTTTAAAGTGTTCATAAACGCCTCAAAGTAACCGCCGTATGTCAATATCCGCCGTTTCATGATGCAAAGATAGCGCAAGTTGCTTAATTATGCAACTTTTTTGATGTTTTTTAATATATAATAGTCAAATTATTGAATTATTGGTTCAGAGGGCAGGTATTTTGGGTCTTTAATTGGATTTTAATATGATGACAAATAAAAGTTGTAATTTTGATTATCATGATAAATAAAAGTTATACTTTCGATTATCATGGTGCAAATATATTCCTCCACCACCAGCCTTGCGGAAGTTGCGGAACAGGTGGAACAGGTGGAAACGGCGGAAAGATTATTTAGCAGTTGTGCAAGTTATATTAACTGAAAATGTTTGCAGCACTACAGCATAATTACTACCTTTGCAGCCGAATTCAGAATAACGATAATGATGAAAAGAAACTTGACTGTTATATTGTATTGTGCCATCTTGACGGTTGTCGCCTTCTTGGTGTTCTATCTGTCGTGCGTGCCCGACGTCATTACTACCTCCCGCGACTCTGATATTGGTGGCAGGGAGGCTGTACTTTGTATGCCATTTGATGCAAAGGATGTGCCTGCCGGTAATTATAGCGGAATAGTGCGACTTGGTGGCAACAGGTATGCCCTGGTTTCGGACAAGAACGAGCAAGGGGGATATTTCATATTTAATATCGACATCGACGACAAGGGAAATATCACCTCGGTGAAGAACCGAGGATTCCGACAACTCGAAGCTACGAATCTCGACGAGGAGGCAATAGCATACGACAAAGAAAACCATAATATATATATAGGTAAGGAGAAGACTTCGGAAATCGTAAGGTATAATATCCTCGACGGCACTATAAACGGCTCTACCGTGGTGACTGACTTCAGGGACTATGGATATTCCAACCGTACGATAGAGAGCCTGACATACGACAAACGGCGCATGAGTGTGTTCACCATCAACGAGGGACCGTTGAAGGGAGACAACGGATTGATGTTGAGGCTGATGGAATATACCCCCAACCTGAATCTGAAGAGACAATACACTTATATTCTTGATATGTCACTTGACGATTCGCCTACGAATGACGATAGTCATGCCTTTGGAGTGGCTGAGCTGTTGAGCCTTGGCGACGGCACGTTGTTAGTGCTCGAGCGTGAGTTCAAGGTGGCAGGCATGAAGATAGGCAGTTGGGTGATGAACAAGATATTCCGCATCACGCCTGGTCATCCAGAGAAAACATTTGTCACTGGATGGAGAACCGTTTTAGGAGCCTCTGACTCGGGGCTTGCCAATTACGAGGGAATGTGCCTCGGTCCCACACTGCCCGACGGACGACAGGTGATTATCCTCTGCGCCGACAGTCAGGACCGACACATGGGCGTGCTCCGCGACTGGTTCAGGACTGTGATATTGTAATTAGCTAAATCAGGCAGCTTTTCAGCCAATATCAATAAGAAATATAAAAATCGGCTGAGATAAT
Organism: Prevotella sp.; assembly: GCA_022775105.1. GTDB lineage: Bacteria > Bacteroidota > Bacteroidia > Bacteroidales > Bacteroidaceae > Prevotella. The sequence goes on from JALFIX010000066.1 coordinate 2,968, forward strand.
ACCATATAACTCAGCCATTTTATATCATTTTAGCAAAATTTGGCTGAGTTTGAGATGGTTTTTCGGCATTTTTTTTAGTATCTTTGCACCCAAATTATAATTATTGTATTATGGCAGAAGACGTGTGGGCAAGACATTTCTTGTCAGGGAGATGTTCAGAGACAGCATGACATTCTATCATACAGGTCTGTCAGTATATGACGATGGAAGCAAGGTGAGCACTGAAGAACAATTGCGCCATTTCTATCATTCACTTCAGATGCACGACAGCGATGCCGACCATGCACCAAAATCGTGGATTGAGGCAATGTATATGCTTGAGGAACTGCTGATAAAACTCGACAACGGTAGCCGGCAGGTGGTATTCATAGACGAACTGCCATGGCTCGACACGCCAAGGTCACATTTCATCACAGCATTGGAGGCATTCTGGAACGGATGGGGAGCCGGACACGACAACCTCATGCTCATAGTATGCGGTTCGGCGGCATCGTGGATGTTAAAAAATCTCATCAACAACACAGGGGGGCTATACAACCGACTGACTTGTGAAATTAAGCTGTCACCTTTTAACTTATGTGAGACTGAGGAATATCTAAGGTCGAGGCAAATCACGGCAAGCCGATACGAAATAGCAATGGCATATATGGCTTTTGGCGGAATACCGTATTATCTTAGCTATTTCCAAAAAGGCTTGAGCATGGCACAGAATATTGACTTGTTGTTTTTTGACCGCAAGGCAAAACTACGGATGGAATTCAAGCGGCTGTTCACCTCTTTGTATAAATATCCCGAAAAATATGAGAGAGTAATCAATGTCCTCTCGACAAGACACTATGGATATACAAGGGAGGAATTGGCTAAGATATTGAATACACCTCTCGGAGGAAGTTTCTCAGAGATTCTAAACGCACTGGCTGCCAGCGACTTCATTATGGCATACAAACCTATTGACGCAAAAAAAGGAGAGACACTATACAAACTTGTAGATCCGTTCTGTCGTTTCTATATGTATTTTGCCGACAAGGCTCTCGGGGGTGACTCGCAATACTGGTTGCATAATGTAAACTCCCCTATGGTTGCCAGTTGGAGCGGAATTGCTTTTGAGGAGCTGTGCATAATGCATACAGAACAAATAAAGCGCAAGTTGGGCATTGCTGCCGTCAGGACTTCTGAGTCGCCATATACTCTCCGGGGCGATGAACATCACGACGGAATGCAGTGCGACTTGGTAATAGAGCGAGGCGATAGGGTGGTGAACCTTTGTGAAATGAAATTTTCACAAGGCAAATATGAAATAACCAAGTCATACGACATGACATTGCGCCATCGAATCAACGCGATTATGTCACGGCTTAAAAGCACACAAAGTCTTCAGCTTACTTTCATTACCACGTTTGGTGTCAAGCACAATATGTACTCAGGTATAGTGCAATCTGAAGTAACCCTTGACGACTTGTTTGTGTGAATATTGACATACATCCCCCCTATATGCAGTAAGGGCTTTCATCATCTGAAAAGATTATTAACCTTGACGCCACAAGATTATTATTCTTAATGGCGCAAGGTTAATAATCTTATCGGGAGTGAAGTTATGTTAATCTGAAATACTGAATTTCTTAGAGAACTTTTTGTTCTTATTCCTTATAGAGATTATATATGTGCCAGAGTTTACACCAGTTATGGTAAACGTGTTTGTATCTACCGCCCCTTGTTGAATGCTTTTACCATCTATAGAATATAATTCCCAATTTGTATAATTGTCAATAGAACTTATATTGACTTGAATAGTATTGTTGTTTTGAACAATGTTAATACAATCTTCGCTTTGTACAGATAATATGTTGTCAACAGAATTGCTGACAAAGACTGGTCTAATAGATAATTTATTGTCGGTCGTTTTTCTGTCTCCCCAACAGAGTGTAAGCGTCTCCACGATGACGTATTGC
>JALFIX010000111.1 GCA_022775105.1 Prevotella sp.
AAAGCTTGCATTGGCCGATAATGCCACTGCAAGCATAAATCTCTCATGGGACAATGCCCAGCTACAACTCGTGGGACAGCAGATTCCGACATTCAATCCAATGGACTATTCGGTTGCACCCGACATCACCACACTGGGAGCTCCACCCAATATCCCTAATTACGGGCAATCCCAAAAACTAAAGAAGGAGAAGCGTCCGGCATGGGGTAAAGCTAAGGACTACAAGGAGCCAGTGTGCGACATGAAGGACGCAACAATGTTATCGAGGCGCACCGACTTCTTTTATATATCCAGCTTCCGAAAGAGCGAAGAGGGTTTGCCACTCTCAGTCATCAAGACGGACGAATATATAAAGACATTTGCCGACGCTGCTTTAGATAACATAAGGATGATAATACAGGCACAACACGCACACGACTGGAGCATTATCACAACGCCAAAACGAAGGCACAAGGAGCACAATTTTGCGTCATCAGTGTGCGAAATAATATCGAGAGAAACGGGCATCACGTTCTACGACAATGCAGTGCATGCAAAAAACCGACATCGCATTGATCCAGAGTTTACTCTTGCAATGGACATACCAGAGCATAATGTCATCATATACGACGATATTGTGACAACAGGCTCCACCCTCATAGCAACAAAGAAACTACTGCCAGGGAAGAACCTGCTGTTTATCGTAGGCATTAAGAATAATTAGGCCGATGTGTCTATTTTCACTACCCTCATCATCTTTTGCAGCCTCCGGGCACTATTTATAGTGCTCAGAGTGCCGCGGCTCTCTCCGTCCCATATTGCCAATACGGCATCCGACTGCTCCACAATCTGTCTATTGCGAATATGTGTTGCAGCCCTGCCGTATCTGTCATAATCAGGGCGTATAACAACGAGCTCAATCCCATTGCTCTTTGCATATTCAGCGGCTAACGTGTCAACACCATTAGCACCGCCGCTTACAATAACATCGGGCTGCTCGCCTAAATCTTTAATGTACTCATGCAAGTCGATGTTCTTAATCTTCCTGCTGCCTACTATTGCTAATCTCATAATCTTGTTTTATTAATCTGTCAATATACTCCGATTTATTCCTCACAGGCTTCAGCATCTCATGCGCCTCGGGCGATATTCTCACCAGCACCATGCATTTTCTGTCATTGGCGCGCCGCCCTGCTCCCGGACGGCTGCCGCCATGTGTGTTCTTTGTTGTCATGTTACTTAGCAAGCTCTTTGAGTTCTTCTTCCTGCTCGGCATCCAGGGGCATCACCTTGCTCATGTTGTGGAGCTCGAAATATCTCTTCTCGCTTGCTGACAGTTCAACGTTGCCGACTGTCTGAGGCTCTGAATATTGTTCGTTGAATAATCTCACGTATTCAGCTATGCGGGCATCCTCACCTTCACGATTGCCGATAGTGTTGGCCTTGCGGATCTCTGATGCGCTCATTGTGCGGATGATAGTCTTACCGTCTGCCATATGGAAGAATACCTTACCTTTTCCCTGATTAGCGTTGATCATTCTGACTTCGTTCTTCTTCATATAATGTCGCTTAACCGTGTTGCGATAGGGCTTAGTTGATTTGATTATTATTATTTATTTTTCTTGATGCAAAGGTACGACTTTTTTTTGAAAAATGATAGCAAAAATCAAAATATTTTCTTAAAATCTGTAAAAATACCCCGATTTTAACATTATCGACCCTTATTTTAACAATTATCCCCCTCTATTAGCCACCGTTCCCCGAAGTTCCGCTTCGGGGCTGTCATAAAAATATCTCAAATCTACATATCGCCGATATATAGGAGTTCAAGAACAATATCGGAAAAGTTCAAGAACAATCTGCCAAAAGTTCAAGAACTCTTATAAAAGAGTTCAAGAACACACATATATTAATTATATAAATTTTTCAATTATGTCACAACTGAATCTTAAGATCAAGAAAGTGCCTTTGGCAAATCCAAAGACACAAGAATCTGGCTATGCGCCACGTCTTATCACCAACGGCACCGCCGATTTCGCCGACATCGCCAAGTATGCATGCAAGGGCTCTACCATTTCAGCCCCCGAAATGGAGGCATCCAGCAAACTCTTCTGCGAGGCTGCCGCCGAACAGATTAAAAACGGCTATATCGTTGACCTCGGACCACTCGGCAAACTCTATCCCTCTGTCACTGGTAAGTGGGCGAAGAACAAGGAAGAGCTATCTAAGGCCGACCTCAAAGCTAAGGTGAACTATCGCGCCGGCAACGACATCGCCACCGCTATCGCCGGAGCCACTCTCTCGTGGGCGAGCGAGAAGGATGAAGCTGCCGACAACTCCACAGATCCCGACAACACCGACCCCGGCACTGGTGGAGCTGACTCCGGATCTGGCGAGGAGTTCCCCGACCTCGAAGCATAATTATTGAATGTAATTCATATTTTTATTTAATTAATTTTTCCCCGCCGTCTGCGAAGATAGCGGGGTTTTTGATAAACTTTTTAATTTCATAAAGCAATGAGGAAAGAATTAGAGAAGAAAATAAATCAGGCTATTAGACTGCTGCAATCTATTCCCACCGACAAGGGCGACATTGAGTTGTCGTATTCAGGCGGGAAGGATAGTGACGTGATTTTGAAGTTGTCACAGCTTGCGGGCATCAAGGTGAGAGTGATATATAAATCCACATCTATCGACCCACCGGGAACAATAGCCCATGCCACCAAAAACGGTGCTGAGATTATCCGACCTAAAAAGACCTTTTTTCAACTTGTGGAGCAAAAGGGATTGCCCTCGCTATTTGTGCGTTTTTGTTGCTCTGAATTGAAGGAGTATAAGATTTGCGATACTGCAATACAAGGCATAAGACGGAGCGAAAGCCGTGCGCGCAATGACCGTTATCAGGAGCCTCAGATATGCCGAATATACAACAAAAGCAAAAACCAACGGGTGAGCGTGTTTTTGCCCATACTGGAATGGACGGACGAGGATGTTGACGAATTTATTAAGGCATATAACATCCAGTGCGCTCCAGTGTATTATGACGAAGAAGGCAAATTTCATGTGGAGCGCCGTTTGGGTTGCATGTGTTGCCCTCTGGCATCAAGAAAGAAGAGGTTGGAGGAATTTCACAAGCATCCGAGAATGGTGAGATTGTATGTCAAAGCATGTAGCAAGTGGATGAAGACGAAAAGGAGGAGCAACGGTAAATATCCAAATGCCATTGATGCGTTTTGCGCCACTGTCTATTTCGACAGTTATGCCCAGTTCTGCGAAAAGACTTACACCATGTTTGGCAAATTCGATTGGCGGGAGTTCCTGGAAAAGGAGTTCGATATTAATCTCCAGGATATTCCATATACCTATGAGGATAAATCCCCGGTATCTGCTTATTAACATTCTGAAAATATCCCAACCCACCATTTCCCCCCATTTATAGAAAACATAAATTAAAAAATAAAACAACAACATCATGGATAATTTCTTTGCCCACATGTTTCGACGTGAGACACCCGTCCCCGAGAGCCTCACGCCCGAGAAACCTGCCGACCAGCCGCCACAGGCGCGCTCCGGCAACTACGGCAAGCGCATCGTCTCGGTGCGAGGACAGAAGGCTGCGCTCTCGATAGCCGCCTTCCACCGCGCGCTGGAGATACGAGCCACCACCATGGGACAGCTCATCATGGAATATCAGCGACGGAGTGCCGTGGGAGGCAATTTCGTGCCGTTCCTCCATGGATCATCCGCCCGCCTGAATTGGCTCCTGCAAGTGCGACCCAATCCGCTCATGAGCGCGACCGTACTCATGCAACAGGCCGAAATCGAGCGAGTGATGCGCGGAAATGCCTACATCTACATCGAGCGCGACCCGATGAGCTCCGAAGTCTCTGCGTTGTGGCTGGCACGCTGTGGCGGATATGACCAAGCGAGCGACACGTTCAACCTCACCTACGAGGTGCCGGGAGGTACTGTCAACGTAGCCGCCGCCCCCACTGCCGACGTGATCCACATCCCCAACACCTTCCGCCACCCCGGAGGGCTGCAAGGCATCCCCACGCTCGTATATGCCGAGCGCACGCTCTCCATTGCCGCCACTAACGACGTGGAGACCCTGAACAATGCCTCTAAGGGAGGAAAGATGAAAATCCTGCTCCAGGAAGACAAGGAGAAAGGCTTCGGAGTGGGAGGACGAGCCAAGACAAGCGAGATCCGCAAGGCTGCGCGCACGCTTCAGGACGATCTCGACCAGGGCGACGACGTGATCAGCGTCAACAACGTGCTTCAGGCATCAGTCATCAGCCAGAATGCCGAGCAAATGCAATTGATTGAGCAACGAGGATTCTCGGTGGCTGAAATCGCCCGCCTAATGGGAGTGCCCAAGCCGCTGCTCATGGATGACAGCAATTCCAGCTACAAGACCCCCGAGGCTGCTCTGCAATCCTTCATGACATACACCATTCAGCCGGCAATCGGCCTATGGGAGGACGAGCTCAACGCCAAACTGCTCACCATTGACGACTTCGGCAAGCGACGCATTCACCTATGCGAGCGCAATCTTCGCCGCCTCGACCCTTCTGCACAGGCATCCCTCGACAAGCTGCATCTCGAAACTGGCGTTTGCTCTGTCAACGAGCTGCGAGCCATGCACGACATGCCCACCATTGAGGGAGGCGATGCCCACTACGTGAGCACCAACCTCGCCGAGGTAGGCTCTGAGAAGCTTCGTGCCGCCTCCAGCGGAAACAATCCCGCCGGAAATGCTGCCGGGCAATCCGCCAATCCCGACAAATCCGGTAAATCCGATGACCCCGGAAAATCCGGCACATCCGACAACAACGACGACAATCAGGAAGGAGGTGACGCATGAACATCCTCACACTTGACCAGATAAAAGCCCAGTGTCGCATCGACCCTGAGATGACCGACGAAGACCAGCTGCTGGAGCTCTACGGTGATGCCGCCGAGGAAACGGTGCTCAACTACTGCAATCGCTCCCTTGAATCCCTCTATGAGGAATACGGCCGCATCCCTGCCGCCATTACCCAAGGTGCGCTCCTGCTCGTGGCCAACAGCTACAAGAACCGCGAGCCCGCCAGCGTCGCCAACCTCTATCTCGTGCCCTACACATTTGACGCATTAGTTAAACCTTACATGATATTATAAGAAATGGAAAAAATCAGATACAAGCAATGGGACAACGAAGATAAGAAATACTATCTCCGTGAAGAGACTCCCGAAGAACTCAGCGAATACCTAACCGGCACGCTGGAGCAATATCTTGACTGCTGCAAGGATGATTCCCGAATAGGCGACAAAAAGACAAGGCAAGAACTGTCCGACCTCTGGGACAAACTTGTCGAAGCCAAGTACGAATACATAGAAATATCCGTATCATCCACAGGACCATTCCTGAACATCGAAGTCGAAATATTTGGCAAGATCCAAATCAAGCTAACTGCCATACGCACACAGCTGGACGATACATACGAAGTTTTGCGTATCGAGAGCATTAAGATACATCCGTTCTTCCTCGAATTTGGCTACCAAGCGGCAAACGTCATCGACCATGTGGCATGGGCATTGGGAAGCAAGAAGACAGAGTATAAGATTGTGCAATGCAACGCCTTCGAGAATGCGTTCCTCTTATTCAACGGCTACGAGAAAGATGTCGTGAACAAAGAAAACGAAATATATCTTGTAAAACATCACCGAGACGAATATGGCTATATCATCAGGAATGAGAGACAAGCGCGTGACGTTTCTCCAGAAGACGGAGAGTGACGGAGGCAAGTTCGGACGAGGTGCTGCTGCCCCCACATGGGAGAAGTCCTTCGTCTGTTGGGCAAACGTGACGTTCGCCCGAGGCACAAAAGCCCTGCGCCACGGTGCGCTGGATGCCTACGACGTTATCATGGTGCGCACGCTCTATCAGCCCAAGGCAAACCGTACGATGCGCCTCAAGTACGATAACCGCACATGGGAAATCGAGAGCTACAACTCCGACCGTACGACCAACGAGCTGCAAATCACCGCTCACGAGGTTATCCAATGAGCCACCGTTCTCGGCGATTATGTCGCCGAGCCTCTCCCGAAAATATCCCCCGTCCCCATTTTCCCCTAAAATAAAAAACGTACATCAATATGAACGAAAAAAAGAAAACCACAACCCTCTTCACCCCAGCCACCATGCAAGTGCGCGAGATAGTGAGGGAAGACGGAACGAAAGAGCCCAGCCGTACGATCTGCGGCCGTGCAATCGTCTTCAACAAGCCATTCGAGTATGAAGATTGGTGGGGCGACAAGTATCGCGAGATTATCGCCCCCGAATCCTGTAAGAAGGAATGGCTCGACACTCAAGACATCAAGCTCAACCTCCTCCACAACCGTGAGGCATCAATCGCCCGAAGCAACTGCACGCAAGGCAACCTCCGCTACTCAGTGAACGAGGAAGGCGTGAACTTCGAGTTCGAGGCTCCCAAGTGCGACCTCGGCGACCGCGCCCTTGAGCTCGTCCGCTCTGGCGTTTACACCGGATGCTCCTTCGAGTTCTATCCCAAGGACTACGAATACAAGAAGAACGAGGCAGACGGACAAGTGACCTACGAAATCACCCACAAGGCATTCGAGAAGCTGACCGCCTTTACAATCGCCATGGACCCCGCATACAAGGAGACAAATGTCGATTGCCGTGAGCACTACGCCCCCACTGCTGCCCCTGCCGCCGCCACTTCCGATTCAGCCCCCGTGCCCGGCGCGTCAGCGTCGAGTTCCGCCGCCGCCGTCGCCGACGATGCCGACGCCGCCGCTCGCGAGAAATCAAGAATATCCCAAGCGCGCGAAATCGCCGCATTACGTAGGGAGCTCTCCCACGAAATCGAAATCAATTCACTCAATGTTTAATTAAATATTTAATTTTACACAACAATGAAAAAGTCATTCAAGACCGTACAGGAGGCACTCGCCGCACAGCGCGAAGTCCTCGACAAGCTCGCTAATCTCGACGAGATAGCACAGAACCGCGAACTCAACGAGGAGGAGAAGAAAACCCTCGCCGCCCTCCAGCGTGAGCACATCGTCAACCAGCGCGAAATCGCTTACATGCAACAGCAGCAGGCTGCCGCCACTGCCGCCGCTCGCGAGACACCCAACAAGGGTGCAATTATGCGCGAGGCTATCCAGTATCTCCA